>DATNQS010000274.1:0-3761 GCA_036703925.1 Candidatus Sericytochromatia bacterium | reverse complement strand
CATCGAAGCAACCCTCTTTGCGACAGCAACGTGTTAGCCCAACGTCTTGGTTGAGCATAGGCACGTAAAGACAGTCCGCATAAGGAAGGTCGCGTCAAGACGTGTCCATAGCATAGCCTCTAGACCATTGAATACATTATGTTGTCAGGCTTAATGCAGCCGCTAGAAAGTGAAAATTAGCAAGAGGACTGTCGCAAAAAAAAGCTCCACTCGTACCGCCGAACCAAAAACCACGTGCTAGCGATCGCCAGCCCTGAGGTACACCTAAATCAGTTGGTGGCTTTGGTGTCGTCAGTGTTGCGATCGGTAGTAAAGGCGTACTCTCGGCATAAACGGCGATCGCTAACGTTTTATATTTGGTGGCTAAAGGATTAACAACTGACGGCTGTTACAGCCAACCCATGCGACAGTTAAGACAGTAGAGAAATAGAGCGATGGCAATGTTGAGGTCGCTTATTAAACAGCGAGCATGAGCCACTGATCGCTTTAAACCAAGGCACCTTTAAGCCCATACAAAGCAGAGGGGTACGATCGTCGTGATCCCACCCCTCTGCTTTAAGCAAAATTAATTTTGTCCGAACCGCAATGGCTCAACCCAGGCTGTTCTATGGCATTGGGTGAAACAGGAGGTCTGGAAAAAAGCGATTGAACTCAATTAAGATCCCTGCTGTAAACACCAGCCAAGCGGTGAGGATAACAGGAGCCGTCGAAAGATACTTGAGGAAATACTGCATAAAGTGTTCTCCTGAAAAGAGCTGACGACTCAATCGAGACTTCTGGCGATGCTGGAGCAAGCAATTTTCGATAGCAATCAACAGACCTAACCGTAGATCCTAAAAGGCAATATGCCTTTTAGGATCTACCGCAGCCAACCAGAGAGCACTATGGCTTCTTGCTTAACAACGAGCGCCCAAAGTCCAAACCGGGGGCAAAGATTAGCGGACCGAAACGGGGATTTCATCATCTTTAGCAGTCAGTTCACCTGTAGTAAACTCCTTCAACGCTGCTAGGGGCCAAGCCAACCCAGACAGAGCCAACTTAACTGCTAGAGGCACATTGATGACGATCTCATCCTGTTCAGGAGTCGCGCTTTTCTTGACAGCCTGAATATAAGAACGACCAACCCAGCCAATCCAACCCGCAATATAGAGAAAGAGAATACTGGGGATCGCAAATTCGCCTGCATGAGCCGCTGTTGGGTCAACGACTAGGTGGGGTAGTCCTTCGTCACCACACAAGACACCAGAATTAGCGTAAAACTCATAGCGCTGCTTGGCTGTAGCGCTAACTGAGTCTTTGGCTCGCTGAGCGAATGCGGGTGAATCTTTACAAGGTGTTAAGTTAGAGGCATTGGCGGGCGGAATGGAGACAAACCCGAACCAAAGCATGACGACGAGCACTAGAGCAAACAACCGTTGCATGGAATTGTTTCCCTTCTTTTTAAATTACAAAATGCACAAGACAAAACATAGAAAGGCAAAAATTTTCGCACAAACCACTTAGTAAAACAGTTTAGAGGTCTTGCAACGGTCGGTTCACTAAACGAGGTAGCATCGTACCGTTTAAGGCGACCTCTGATGCAGTCTAAGCTACGAGAGGAAGTTCATACCCTCAAAAAGGTACCAGCAAATGGCGACGGTTTTGGCAATTGAAACAAGTTGTGACGAAACAGCCGTGGCGATCGTCAACGATCGTCACGTTTTAAGTAGTGTTGTTTCGTCACAGATTGCTAGTCATCAACCATACGGTGGCATTGTGCCCGAAGTCGCGTCACGTCAGCACGTGGAAATTGTGAATAGCGCGATCGCTCAGGCGCTTCAAGAAGCAACGCTGGATTGGTCTGGTATTGATGGCATTGCCGCGACCTGTACACCTGGTTTGCTGGGTGCATTGCTAGTTGGCTTAACCACTGCCAAAACCCTAGCGTTACTGTATCAAAAACCACTCATTGGTGTGCATCATTTAGAGGGACACATTTACGCCTCCTATCTAGCTGCCGCTGACCTCCAGCCGCCGTTTCTCTGTCTCCTGGTTTCGGGTGGGCATACCAGCCTCATCTACATCAAAGACTGCGGTCATTACGAAACGCTGGGACAAACCCGTGATGATGCAGCAGGCGAAGCGTTTGATAAAGTCGCCCGCTTAATGCATCTGGGCTACCCTGGTGGACCAATCATCGATCGCCTTGCAGCACAAGGTAACTCCAAAGCCTTTCCCCTACCAGAAGGGCAAGTATCGCTGTCGACTGGAGGCATCCACCGCTACGACTCCAGCTTTAGTGGCTTAAAAACCGCCATGCTGCGACTGACTCAAAAACTTCAACAGGAAAACCAAGCTCTGCCGATTGAGGATTTAGCGGCTAGCTTTCAGGCAACCGTTGCTAAAGCGCTGACAAAACGAGCGATCGCCTGTGCCCTCGATTACGGTCTGGACACGATCGCGGTTGGTGGTGGCGTGGCAGCAAATACCGGCCTACGTCAACACCTGCAAGCGGCTGCCCAAACTCACAATCTGCGCGTCCTCTTTCCACCCCTTCAGTTCTGCACCGACAACGCCGCCATGATTGCCTGTGCCGCCGCCGAGCATTTGCAACGAGGGCATACCTCACCGCTAACGCTGGGTGCCCAATCGCGCATGGCGATCGCCGATGTCATGCAGCTTTATACCCATTCCTGACAAAAGCAGAAGGCAAAAGGCAAAAGCTGATACTTAACAGCTAATGGCTCCCCCTTCCACCCCTTTACTCTTCCACTCATTCATCCTTCCACCCCATCACTCTTCCACTCCTCTATGCCTCCCCTCTCTCTACAGGTAGGGAAATCCGCATCTACAAGGAAGGTCGCCCTCTCAGTACAATCAGAGGCAACTAGCCAGTATCACCACTGGATTCCCTTCTTTTCGTCATTTATCTGCTGCAAATAATCTGCTGAGAAACCTGGAGTATCACCATGACGACTGTTCTAGAAAAGGGCAATATCAGTATTCATACTGAGAATATTTTCCCCATCATCAAAAAATGGCTTTACTCAGACCATGAAATTTTTCTGAGAGAGCTAGTCTCTAACGCCGTTGATGCCATCCAAAAGCTCAAGATGGTGTCCTATTCGGGCGAATTAGCTGGAGACGTCGGTGAACCTGAAGTGGTCATCACAATCGATAAAGCACAGAAAACCCTGGCTGTTTCCGACACGGGCATTGGCATGACGGCTGATGAAGTGAAGCAATACATCAACCAGGTTGCCTTCTCTAGCGCCGAATCCTTTGTCGAAAAGTACAAAGCGGCTGGCGACCAGCAAATTATTGGTCATTTTGGGCTAGGTTTTTACTCGTCTTTCATGGTGGCGCAACGGGTTGATATTGATACCCTTTCCTATCAGCCGAATGCCGAACCTGTGCATTGGTCATGTGATGGCTCTACTGAATTTGAACTAAGTGCCTCGACTAAAAGCGATCGCGGTACCACTGTGACGCTTTTCCTCCAGGACGAAGAACAGGAATACCTGGAACCGCATCGTATTCGGCAGTTGATCAAAACCTATTGCGACTTTCTGCCCGTACCCATCAAGCTAGAAGTCAAAGAAGCGGCACCAGACGTTGCGCCTTCTACAGAACCAGCAGCTGAAGCCACGGCTGAAGCTCCGGCTGAAGCCACCGCACTCGAAATCAAAGCGCCAGAACAAATCAACCGCCAGAAGGCTCCCTGGAAAGAGTCGCCCAGTGCGTTGTCTTCTGAAGACTACATGGAGTTTTACCGCTACCTC
>DATNQS010000273.1:0-4206 GCA_036703925.1 Candidatus Sericytochromatia bacterium | reverse complement strand
TAACCCTGCTTGTACCAACTTGCTGTACTACTCAAGTCCTCTCAAACTGTCAGCGATTAGCGACACTAACGTGCGAAAAGCAATGAAAGAAGATTTTAGCGACGCTAACGTGCGACTCGTGTTGTTCACGTCAAAAAATTGCCGAAAACGACACTAGCGTGCGACGAGCGACATTTAGCGTGCGACTGTACAAAAACCTTACCACTTAAGGGCAGAATCGATGTTTCAGCAGCTTTTGGAAATTAATCCTTTAAAACTGCTGAATAATTCTTTAATGTACAACAATTGTACATCTGAAGGCGGCACCCAGATTCGAACTGGGGGTAAGGGATTTGCAGTCCCCTGCCTTACCACTTGGCCATGCCGCCAGAAACATAGATTAATGACAGAAATTAAACTATACCAAATTTCGTTCCCTACTGATCTAAAGGATGTACGGCTAGCTTTATTTTTTTGTTATCCCTGGTACATTAAAGGCGCTTTGCTCCAACAAGTATTGCTGAAAGCGCCTTTGTGATGCTGTTGAGCGATCGTATGTACCGCCCATGCCTCTGCTACGTCAGGGTAATCAGTCCGGTAGTGCCCGCCCCGGCTTTCGGTGCGGAAGTATGCGCTCTTAAGAATGAGCCAGGCAACATCAAGCAAGTTACGGGTTTCTGCCCACACTCGTAGCTCTGCATCAGCAGCGATCGTCTCAAGCACGACAACCGTGCCTGGTTGACGGTGCAGCAACGAGCGACTCACAGCAAGGTTCGCAAATTCCTCTTGCCAGTATTCAACCTGAGCGATCGCCGCCGCCATAGTTGTGCCGTCACGACAAATACCTGCACTTCGCCACACCAGACAAGGCAGCTCTTGACGAAGTATTTTGAGCTTATCAGAGTCGGCGAGGGCGGAAGGTAGCTTGCTAATAGGCTGGGGTGGTATCAGTGGCGAGAGCGTAGAAGTTTTCAGATTGGAGTGTTCGAGCGGTGCCTCTGCGCCTCCGTCTTTCAAAGCCTCCACGACTTTTTCCAACTCCTTACTTCTCCATCTCCCGTTTACTTCTAAGTGAGCAAACTGCGCGCCAAAGACCAGACATTCTAATAATGAATTGCTGGCAAGCCGATTTGCGCCATGCACACCCGTACTGGCTGTTTCACCAACCGCATACACACCGGGAATGGACGTTTGGTTACCTAGATTGGTAGCAATGCCACCCATCCAGTAGTGTGCAGCCGGTGCAACGGGAATCGGTTCACGAAAAACATCAATGCCCCAGCGTTGACACACTTGAATAATGTTAGGAAAGCGGTGCTGGATTGTTTCAGGAGCAATAGGTCGAAGATCCAACCAGACATGAGCAGACGCTGGATCAGCGTGAGTTGTTTGCAAGTAGCTGAAGATCGCGCGGCTCACAATATCTCTAGGGGCAAGTTCGCCTGCTGGATGGTAGTCAAACGCAAAGCGTCGCCCGTGGTCATCAACCAAATGAGCGCCTTCACCCCGCACAGCTTCGCTAATCAGAAAGCGGGGCGCACCGGGTTTTGTTAACGCTGTAGGATGAAATTGCACAAATTCTAAATCGCGCAAAACGGCACCAGCACGATGAGCGATCGCCACACCATCGCCTGTACTCAACTCTGGATTGGTCGTTTGGGCAAAGACTTGACCACCACCACCTGTCGCGAGAATTACAGCCTCTGCTCGCAGCCACAGAACCTGTCCCTGGTAAAGCAAGCAAATGCCCTGACAGCGATCGGTTGTCTCATTCATCCAGAGATCAAGCGTTAACGCCTGTGACAGCACGTGGATGTTTTTGCGACGCAAGACTTGAGCCGTCAGGGTGCTGACTACTTCGCGACCCGTTGTATCGGCTGCATGAAGGACTCGCCGTCGGGAGTGCGCCGCTTCTAGAGTGAGCGCTAATGTACCATCATGGCGATCGAAAGCCACACCCATGCCAACCAATGCTTGAATGCACTCTGGTGCCTGCTCCACCAGAAACTTAACCGCCTCGTAGTCGCACAGTCCGGCTCCCGCTTGCAAGGTATCGGCAAGATGTAGTGCTGGGGAGTCTGCTGGATCGGTCACTGCCGCGATACCGCCCTGCGCCCAGTCACTTGCAGACAACGAGAGGGTATCTTTTGTTAGTAGTCCAATCTGAAGATGATCTGGCAGACAAAGCGCTGTGTATAGTCCTGCTGCACCTGCTCCCACAATGATCACATCAAACTGTGGGGGTAACTCAGACGCAAGGGGCGATCGCAAAACAGACGATGGCAACGGCTCTACCAATGTTAGGGTTCAGATTTTAGCTTCGGGAGCCGCGAGACTCTACTAAGTAGCAAGATGCTACCTGTAAACAACAAGACAAACTGCTTTGTAGCTGACTCAATGACGGCAAGCTCAGGCTTGGTGTTGATCGCTCAATGCCTTTAGTCTAAAGCCACTGGCTAAATACAGGTCAAAAACAAAAATTGCTCTCCGACCACATAGCAGCCATTGAGCAATTTAGGTTACTTGCTTGAGCGTGAGCTTGATTAAATCAGCCTTATTAGACTGGCAAGATCAGCGGTAGATCCCGTTATTAATCCGATCAGAGCCTTCTACTAGAGCATCTTCTACATCAGTGACAGTGAAGTTATCCAGATTTGACTGCAACACTTCTTTCTGTTTGTCAGTTAAACCTGCGATCGACAAAACATCCTCAACGCTTTTGTAAGGTGCGTTCTTGACAATTAACCCTGCCAGAGTGGGATACAAGCCCGCATACTGCCTGAATGAACGCACGTTAGTGTTATTCAAGTCGAGCTTCTTACCGTACTCAGTTCCGAGTTTTTCGCCTACAACATCACGAATCGCCTCAGCCGCAAGCAAAGTCGGGGCGATCGCCACGTGCTGCAACTGATAACTGGTTAAATTGTCCAAATTTGCCGCTAAAGCCGTTTGGGGCATTCCGAGCCAACCCAGGCAACCAACCAGCATACAAAGAACTGTCAATACACCAACCAACCGTTTCATGAATACATTCCTCCCTTCCTGTCGTATGGAAGCCATACACAGCATTTGTTTAGAGCCTATCATTTCCTGGTCATCATCTCTCACTATGGCGCACCTGACTAGAGTGTCTTAGTGCAAATCTTTACACTTGAGGGAGCAAGCAAACAGCGCACAACCAGCTAGTTGCATCGTCATAGCGAAATCTCAGGCTTAGGCATGGTGAAGTGGTGAAGCATGAGCGTTGAGCGATCGCTATCCAGTGCAGGAATATTCAGTGCAGAAATTGCTACTCAAGCCCTCAAAGCACACGCTGCTTTTTACCGAGCACCAGCAGCCAGATCTTCCTCTAGCTTGTTTGCCTAGCTTCTACTCTTCATTTGCAGGAAGGTTTCCAGGTCTGGAAAAGAGCACGCATGAGCCACCGTGGAAACCTCATAGCCTTTAAGGTTGACCGTGTAGTTTCTAAACAGATCGATCGACGTGATTTCGAGATCCATTAAGTGCTTATACGTCGTTTCGCCAACAGCAATATCGAGACCAATTTGCTTTGTAGAGGTTTCCAGCCTGAATGCCGCATTCACAGTATCGCCCAGTGCTGTATAGTCGGGGCGATCGCCGCTGCCAGTATTACCGACCATCGCATAGCCTGTATTAATGCCAGCCCCGATTCGCAGCGGAAACGGGAGCGGATAGAGGTTGTACAGATCGCTTGTCATTTTGTGAAGCGCATTCAGGGCACGAAAAATGCGTAGCATCTCATCGTTATTCACACCCTGCGGCCCATGAATCCAGATTGCCATCACGGCATCACCGATGTATTTATCAACCCAGCTGCCATACTCACGGATAATGTCGCCTGCATGGCGAAACCAGGTGCCGATAACTTCTGACAAAACCTTTTCATCTAGTTGGCGCGTCAGCACTGTAAAGTCGCGGATATCGACCACCAAAACGGAGATCAAACGTCGGACGTGTAGCGTCGCTGTTGCCGTAAATTCCTTTGAATCAGCGCCAGCACCCGAATCGGCAGGCGGGTTTAAGGTCGGGCAGTAGAAGTCAAGCTCTGTCTGCCCAAACGTAAGCCGATCGCCATTATGAAGCGTGACCGGAATGCTGACCCGACGACCATTCACAAACGAGCCATTACGACTGCCCAGATCGATCAAATAAAATTCGCCAGTCTCCATGCACTGCAACATGGCGTGATTGCGAGAGATCCAACGA
>DATNQS010000272.1:0-3607 GCA_036703925.1 Candidatus Sericytochromatia bacterium | reverse complement strand
ACCTATAATGCAGCCGTGTTTACGAAGGTTGGAGCCGCCAAGCTGTTTCAGCAAGCGGACCTAACGCCGGATGTGCTGAACGCTGAAGTGTTGAGCCTGCTGGGTAAGGGGCACAGTCACACCCATCCCTCCGCAAAGCTGAAAACAATGGCGCAGCAGACAGGTAGTTTAGCAGTACCGAACAGCGCGGAGCAACTAGCTCAACTCGTGCGCTATTGGCTGGAACCTGTGAAGGCGAAATAGTACATTTGTATTGTACGTCACCGACAAAATGCTGCTTATAGCAGACAATCAATAGCGTTCTAATACTTGGTAAGGAGCACACCGTGCAGAACGCAATCAACTGGTTTGAAATTCCCGCTGCTGACTTTGATCGGGCGGTCAACTTTTACAGCACTGTCCTAGGTCAAGACATTCAAAAAAGCGAATTTATGGGCGAACCACAAGCCTTTTTCGCAGGAAGCGATACAGGTGTAGGCGGCGCGATCGTCAAAAGTGAACGCTTAACGCCAGCAGCAACGGGTACTCTCATTTATCTAAACGTAGAAACAGTTGCACAACTTGAGCAATCGCTAGAGCGAGTCGAGCCAAACGGTGGCAAAACGCTGATGCCAAAAACGGCGATCGGTGATCCTGGTTTCATCGGCATCATCCTGGATACCGAAGGCAACTGTGTTGGATTGCACGCACCCAAAATCCCTGCATAATGTCTCTCCTGTTTTCTAGGGCTGACACCTACAATGCCCTTCCCAGACCTCAAAGGTCAGCCTGCCACTAATTGGCGACAACCTGACTGCTATGACCACGGGGATCGCTATCAGCGCTAGCTTTAGGGGTGACGGGTGCAGAGAAGGCAGACGTTTGTCCACTTGTCTTCGCATAGGGCAGCGAGTCGCCAGCAGCAAGCGCAACAAGGTTTGCTTCCATAATCGAGCGGGGTTGCTCACCGATCGACTGCGCGATCGCGCCGCCATCCTGCCCCAAAAAGACAAAGTGTGGAATGCCATCCACCCGATAGGACAGCACTTCGGGGAGCCACTTGCTGTTGTCCACGTTTAGCATGACGAAGTTGACCCGATCGCCGTACTCCTGTTCTAACGCTGCCATGTCAGGTGCCATTGCCTGACAACTCGTACACCAATTGGCATAAAACTCCATTAGCGTTGGCTTGCCGTTGCTAAGTGCTATTTCCAACGGCACCGACTCCTCCGCCATCGTAGATAGTAGCCCTGTTCCTGTTTCGGTCTTCAACCCTAAGAACACAGACGCAGTGAGGACGATCGCCACCAGCACAATAATAAAGTTTCGGACTCGCGTGCCAATAATGGTTTGCGCGCTGCCAGCTTCAGCGATCGGAGTCTGAGCCGCATCTGATGGTGACTTAATGGGGTCGGGTGAGTTAGCAGTCATAGGGATACGGGCTGACGGTACGAACGTTAAGTATCTCAATTGTAGCGATCGTGGCTAGCACTTTAGAACGGTTCTTGCGGGTCTCTGGGCACCGCCTGATTTTCCAGATTGTTGCAATTGACGTAGCTGAACGCGGTAACCTCCTCTACACTGCATATGGTCTGTTTTGATGCTGCTATGTCTAACGAGAGTGAATATATCCGCAAAGCGGAAGCGACGAGAGTCCGTGTTTTAAGCGAAGCGCTGCCTTACATTCAGCAGTTTGCTGGTAGGACGGTTGTGGTCAAATATGGCGGTGCTGCGATGAAGGACAGCACCCTGAAAGACAAGGTGATTCGCGATGTTGTCTTCATGGCGTGTGTGGGTCTACGCCCGATCGTCGTGCATGGTGGCGGACCAGAAATCAACACCTGGCTAGACAAACTGGGCATTGAGCCACAGTTTAAAAATGGGCTGCGAGTGACAGATGCCGCCACGATGGATGTCGTGGAAATGGTGCTGGTCGGTCGTGTAAACAAAGAGCTAGTGGCGCTGATTAACCAGGCAGGGGGGTCGGCAGTCGGGCTTTGCGGGATGGATGCCAACTTAATTAAAGCCCGTCCTGTAGATGCTGTAGACGTGGGGTTTGTGGGTGAAGTAACCAGCGTCGATACTCGGATTCTGGAATCGCTCGTTAAAGATGGACATATTCCCGTTGTTTCCAGCGTGGCAGCAGATGAAACCGGACAAACATACAACATTAACGCCGACACGGTAGCGGGTGAAATTGCTGCTGCCTTGGGTGCCGAAAAAATGATCCTGCTGACCGATACCGCAGGCATTCTGCGCGATTACAAAGACATGGCGACGCTGATTCCGAAAATAGACATTCAGGAAGCCCGGAAGCTCATTGAGGAGGGGATCGTCTCAGGCGGCATGATTCCAAAAGTAAATTGCTGTGTGCGATCGCTCGCTCAAGGTGTCCGTGCTGCCCATATCATCGACGGACGCATCCCCCACGCGCTGCTATTGGAAATCTTTACTGATGCTGGCATTGGCTCCATGATCGTGGCATCCGAGTTTATGGGCTAGAGAGGAAGGTTCCAAAAAGGGAACAGTAACGTAGAAGGATCAAACATACGGCGATCGGAGACTGTCAACGTCGCTATGTTTAACGTCGCTATGTTTGCGGTCTTCATCTTCACATTCTTCAGCATCTACTTGAGTGAAATCCCCTATGCCTAGCTATACTGAAACAACAGCAGCGATCGTGCAGCAAGCGAACACCCGTGAAAACGCATTGCCTTTGCTAAACGAGTCCTGTCGCTCTCAGTTTTTCTTTCAACCCAAACCAACTAAGCGCGTTTGTCTCTTTCTACATGGGTTTACAGCCGGACCTTACCAGTTTGTACCCATGGCAGAGATCTTTTTCAAGGCGGGCTATAACGTGCTGGTGCCGTTGCTTCCGGGGCACGGACAGGCAGGCAACTGGAGCCGCCAGAACCCACCACCGCTACCCACTGATCCTAAGGTTTATCAACAGTTTGCGCTGCATTGGCTAGAGCAGGCACAGGCATTAGGGGAAACGGTGACTGTGTGCGGATTATCGGCAGGGGGCACACTTACTGCCTGGTTAGCGCTGGAACGTCCGCAAGCCATTAGCCGCGCTATTCTATTCGCTGCCTATTTGAGCAGCAGCAGCCGAGTCCTCGATCTGTTTGTCAAGAAGATTGACACTTACTTTGAATGGACGGTCAGCAGCATTAATCCATCTAAGGGTAGTGGTTATAACGGCTTTTCAGTGTCCGCTTTGCGGGTTTTTCTGCATTTGGGGCAAGACATTCTCAAGCGTTCCGAAAAACAACGCACGCCCCCGATGTTCATTCTCTCTAGCGAAAGCGACATTGCTACAGGCAGCTTTGATCACAAGACGTTGTTTGAGAATGCCTTGTCGCGTCAGCCCATCACCTGGTACAACACCTTTAGCCGAGAGTTGGCAGTTCCGCATACGATGATGACGGTGCAGGAAGGCAACCGCTGGGCAAGTTTGCTGCCTGTGATGACCAAAGCCTTTGTGGAAAGCACTTTGACCTGGACAGACGTGCAGGAAATTGGCTACCGCATGACGCAAGGTAAAACGTTTCCTAGCGTTGTAGCTGAGTTGGGTTTGGTGGCGAAGGCTTCACCGGATATGCCTGCCATGATGACAATGGTGGAT
>DATNQS010000271.1:0-2278 GCA_036703925.1 Candidatus Sericytochromatia bacterium | reverse complement strand
GTGGCAGCAATGAGCCAACCGCTGAAAAGTATTACTGCTAAGGTCAACATAAGTCCTCCTTTGAGTGATCAAAATCCACTATTGGTGGTCTGTACCGAAGTACATGCTCACGTTAGCAATGGGATCAAGCCCCTGCAACGTTTCTTAATGAAAACAAGGAATTGTAACGGATTGATACATGAACCTCAGTTGCAAGGTTTAGCCGCTTATTCACAATCCGGCTTGTAACCCTCGAAACCGTACACCTTTAAACCGAATTGCGATCGCCCCACAGCATAACCGCGCATGAGAAGACGATCGCACCCGCCTAGAAATCTGAATAGTCCAATTGAGCCGCATTGCTCTAGCAGCTCAATACCCTATCCTCTCGATAACAGTGGCGGAATTAATAGTGAACAACAGGCAGCAACCCCTTAGAATTTCAACTAGCAACCCATCTGGCACCATAAAGGGACAGCATGAGCGAACCAACCGAAACGATCTTTAGCAAAATTATCCGTAAAGAGATTCCCGCCGAAATTGTCTATGAAGACAACCTAGCACTCGCCTTTAAGGACGTGAATCCGCAAGCCCCAGTGCATATTCTGGTGATTCCAAAACAGGCGATCGCCAAATTATCGGATGCCGAAGCACCAGACCACGCCCTTATGGGACACCTCCTCCTCACCGCTAAGCGCGTTGCCGAGCAGGTTGGTCTTACTAACGGCTATCGTCTTGTCATCAACACGGGTGCTGATGGCGGGCAAAGCGTTGATCACCTCCACTTGCATATTTTGGGTGGGCGATCGATGGGGTGGCCGCCGGGGTAAAGAGAGTGAAGGACACGGAGCAAGCAAAGGGAAGCAAGAGGGAGAGCGAAAGAAGCAATAGAAAAGTTTTGCCTTTCAAGGTTTGCTGTTTCTAAGTCAAACCAAGGGGAATGCTGAATCTTGACATTGCGCCCCCTGCTTCCCTTGCCTCCTCTGCTTCCTTAGCGCCTCTCCCTCTCCCTACACGCTAAAATGAAGGTAGAGTCGGAGGTAGTCCAACGGTTTATACACGCCCCCTTGCCCGCTTAATTGAGCAACTGCAACATCTTCCGGGTGTTGGTCCTAAAACAGCACAGCGATTGGCACTGCACATTCTCCGGCGATCGGAAGATGAAGTGAAAGCGCTGGCTAATGCGCTGCTAGAAGCCAAGCAGCAGGTTGGCTATTGTTCGGTTTGCTTTCACCTTTCAGCTGAACCTGTCTGCGAAATTTGTCGTACACCCAGTCGCGATAGCCAGACAATCTGTGTGGTTGCAGACTCCAGGGATGTCATCGCACTAGAAAAAACTCGCGAGTATCGAGGTAAATATCACGTTTTGGGTGGCTTGATCTCGCCCATGGATGGCATTGGTCCTGAACAACTGCACATTCAACCGCTGATTCGTCGGGTTAAGCAGCAAAATATTGCTGAAGTAATCATGGCGATTAGCCCCAGCGTGGAGGGCGAAACGACTACGCTTTACGTTGGACACTTGTTGAAACATTTTACAAAGGTTACGCGCATCGCCTTTGGGTTACCAATGGGCGGCGACCTGGAATATGCCGATGAAGTAACGTTAGCAAGGGCGCTGGAAGGTAGACGCGAGTTGGATTAGAGAAGCGATCAGCAGCTAGCTTTTGGCAAACAGCCTTCCCCTTCTAACTTCTGACCTCAAACTTGCTTGAACAATGACCGCGATCGCTCGCTTAAAGCCATACCTACGTTGGGCAATTCTGGGTGGAACGCTTTTCTTTTTAGGCACCGTCCTCAAGCAGCACTGGCAAAAGGTTGTAGTCATCCGTTTAGAAAGCACGGGTTTAGCCTGCCTTGCGATCGCCCTTGGCATGACGCTACTTGCCCATATCTGTGCTGGTGGAGTCTGGAGTCGCCTTTTGCAAGACTTTCGCCAGCCGGTGCAGCGGTCTTGGCTGGTGCAAGCCTA
This sequence comes from Candidatus Sericytochromatia bacterium, assembly GCA_036703925.1. Taxonomy (GTDB): domain Bacteria; phylum Cyanobacteriota; class Cyanobacteriia; order Leptolyngbyales; family Leptolyngbyaceae; genus Stenomitos. The sequence goes on along the minus strand of DATNQS010000271.1, from coordinate 327 downwards.
TTTGAAAACGACGATCGCTAAGTATCTGCCTGGAAATGTTTGGCACTACTACGGTCGTATTACTGCGGCAACAAAGGCAGGCGCAACGCTAGAAACCGCCACCGTGAGCGTCTTGCTAGAACCGCTATTGATGGCAGCGGCTGCACTATTGATCGCCTTGCTAGGGAGCCAGCCGATCATGGCGCAGTACGGTTTGTCCATTCTCATGCTTCAGTGGTTTAGCCTGCTGGTCGTTTTAGCCTCTGTGCATCCCCGTCTCATCAATCCCTTAGTGCGCTATCTCGGCAAACTGAAGCAAAAAGCGACGAAAGCACCGTCATCAATCTC
>DATNQS010000270.1:0-8314 GCA_036703925.1 Candidatus Sericytochromatia bacterium | reverse complement strand
CTTTGCTGCCCCGATCAGCGGCCAGAGACTTAAAAAACATATCCCCCGGCTGATATTTCCCATTGGTCTTCTGGCGAGGAGCGAGATGCAACAGTCCGTCTACCAGCGTCATTTGAGTGCCGGGCGGAATCACATAAAGCTCGTTTGGCTCGACCCCCATACGGTCTTCCACCTGACGCACGGGCATTTCAGTCGCTCGACCCAAAATTTCAGCTAGCAAGCTCTCGTGGTCGGGGGATAAATGCTGAATCAGCACAAACGCCATGCCCGTATCGGTGGGCAAATGACGGATGAGCTCTGTAAAGGCTTCTAACCCTCCGGCTGAAGCCGCAATGCCGACCACGGGAAAAGCACAATCAGGTGGGGTGGTTTGATCTGGGTCGCTCATCTCAAAGATAGCCAAGGCAGATGATTTTTATTCGGGGGGGGGAAACTCATTAGTTGGAGGCACATATCGCTTTAGTCTTTGCAAAAATACTGTGCTAGCAGACGCTGAGCGGTTGTTCGGTCAGCCTCAATGGCAGACTGACTGATTTCAGTCAACACAGCTCGTAGTTGTCGGAGAGCGAGTGGCATGGGTTTGCTCCGATAATTTTCCCAGCGATTGACCGTGACCACCGTGACACCGATCCGCGCCGCAAACTGCTCTTGTGTCAGTCCGCACAGCTCTCGCAGAGGCAGAACGAGGGCATTCATCTCAACGGCGGGGAGTTTAGCCTTACTTAATAGCAGTGACATGAAGCAATACCTGCTTAAATTAACAGACGACATATCATCTCTTAAGCTATAAGACAGGGTAAAGGTGCCTCAGTGCATCTGCCCTGCGGTGGGGAAGAGGGATTGCTGCTGGGGCTCGGAAGCGGGTTGCCTTCTTGGACCGGTGCCTTCGACCCGGACTCGTGCCGAGCTCCGTACGAAAGTTTATCATCTAGCTGTTAAAGCCTCTCTGAGCGAGGCTTCCAGCGCTCAAATCAAAAGAGGGCTCCTTTTGTTGGTTCGTGCTCCGCAGTCAGAAGCGCCACGGTAGACTGCGACTTTCAGGCGACGCATGAGCGGCAAAGCCGGTGATGGACTCACCGTTTTCCATTAGTACAGCGTCCAAAAGTAGTCCAAACCTGTACTAATAAGGTTTTCAGCGATCACGGCTAAGGCAAAAAAGCTAGAGTGCTTACTCAGTAAGTGTTTCAGGCGATATGATATAAAATCGCACGTCTCTCGGCTCAACCCCGTAAAGGGCGCATCTAAAGGTTAGGGGAGTACAAAGAATAGTACAAGCAGTCAGTCCTAACTCTAATCACCTACATTCGCATCAATGAGAACTGATAAAGCAGTCTGGGCAAAGGTTGCTCCCTCTGGTGACTGTTCAATCGTTGCCATGAGGCTTGCGCCACCGATGAGCAGTAAATACTGCCGCGAAAAGAGGTCTGGATTTTTGACCCCTGCCTCGGTTGCTAATCTCACAATGATTTGGCGGATTGACTCACGTAAATTGATTGAGACGTGATGAGCTTTGTGGGAAGCATCCGCAATTTCTAGAACAGCATTAATAAACGGGCAACCCCGAAAGTTGGGACTCGCGTACCAGTCTCGCAGCACATCAAAGGTCGCCAGTAAGCGCTCCTTTGGAGTATTGCCACGCTCGGATACGGCGGTCTCAAACCAACGTATCCACTGAGCCGCCCGCTGCGTCATCACGGCTTCGATTAAGCAGTCTTTCGACGGAAACCAGCGGTAGAGCGTCCGTTTTGCAACACCAGAGGCTGCAATGACTTCGTTAATGCCGACATGCTGAATGCCCTTCTGGTAGAAAAGTTCAGAGGCCGTTTCGAGGATTTGTTGTCGAGCGTGGCTAAATTCAGGACTCACAATGAGTAGACAAGTTGGTCTCCTTAGCGATCTAAGCCAGACCAGCAGATACTGCCATTTGGCATGATGGTCCCATTACAATTTGCTTCTTCCAGGTTTGTGCCCTCTAGATTGGCTCCGTTAAGCTTGGCTCCCTCCATGTGTGTGCCTTGAAGATTGGCATGGCTCAAGTCAGCCCCAATCAAATTCGCCTGTTGCAGGTTCGCGTCTTTAAGATTGGCTCCGATCAAACTCACGCTTGGTAAGTAAGCGCCCTGTAAATTCACGCCCTCCAAATAGGCACCCTTGAACTTACGTTCGCCTGCGTGGTAGCTGACTAGCAACTCACGCGCACTATGGATCGGTTGGTTAAACACAATTTCTCCGTGGCAAAACTGTGCCATTTAGCAGGTGACAGATTGCTGCAATGTTCTCTCGCGTTAGCAACCATACTCTCTTCTACGATAGACCTTCTGGGCTATGAAATGACAGTCATGCTGGCAGCGAGTCATCACGGCCTTGCATGACAGGACGATCGCACCCAGCCTCCCAGCTTACTGGTTTCGGCGCAGTCAAGGCTCTTGTAAAATGAGGTGGCGCAGTCAAGGTTTGGCGGCCGCTGTGTTCCAGCAGTCATCTCAGAAAGTTGCTCAAATTCGGGTTACAAACTGCTTCAGATCACACCTATTGGAAGCTGCTACCCATGAAGGTTGCCTTTTTTAGTACCCAAGCTTATGATCGCCAAACGTTTGAAGCGGCAAACGCTGACTATCAGCATGAACTGACCTTCTTTGATACCCAACTGAATGGCCATTCAGCCGTGTTGGCAGCCGCTTTCCCAACCGTGTGTCTGTTCGTCAATGATCGTGCCGATGCCGCCACGTTGGAACTGCTGGCTGCCGGTGGCACGCGTCTGCTGGCACTGCGTTGTGCTGGTTTTAATCTGGTTGATCTGAAGCGGGCAGCGGCATTAGGCATCCAGGTGGTGCGAGTGCCTGCCTACTCTCCCTACGCGGTTGCTGAACACGCGGTTGCCTTGGTACTAACACTGAATCGCAAACTTTACAGAGCCTACAATCGGGTCCGGGACGATAACTTCTCCCTGGAGGGCTTATTAGGTTTTGATCTGCATGGCTGTACGGTTGGTGTGGTGGGCACAGGCAGGATCGGCATGGTCTTCGCGCAGATTATGCAGGGGTTTGGTTGCTCGTTGTTGGGCTACGATGCTGATCCTAAGCCCCAGTTTGAAGCGATTAGGAGGGCACGTTATGTTCGACTGCCAGAACTCTTGTCCCAAGCTGATATCATTTCGCTTCATTGTCCGCTCTTACCGGAGACGCATCATCTCATCAATGCCGAGACGATCGCCCAAATGAAGCCAGGTGTCATGCTGATTAATACCAGTCGTGGCGGCTTGGTTGACACTCTGGCTGTCATTGCAGGGATTAAGTTTGGCAAGATCGGCTACTTGGGCATGGATGTGTATGAACACGAAGAAGCGCTTTTTTTTCAAGACCTGTCTAACACCATCATCCAGGACGACACGTTCCAGTTGCTTCAATCGCTTCCTAACGTGGTGATTACAGCCCACCAGGCCTTTTTCACCCGAGAGGCACTGGCAAGCATCGCTACCACTACCCTATCCAGCATCACTGCTTTTGAGCGGGGGCTCCCTTTGCAGCATGAAGTCACCGATCAACCGCCCACGCCTGCAAAAGCAGCCAATTAACAACAGAAAAGCTTGGCAGACGGGGTCAAGCCGACATACGAACAACTTAGTGCAAGAAAGGGCTGAAAGCCTGATTCTGTCGTAGACTTGCTCGTCAGTGTCCAAATTGGTGTGTGAACTGCCATCAAGGAGCAACAAGCTGCCTCAGAAGAAGTTAGCTGTGGCACGGTTTATCAACACAGGATGCGATCGATCATCACTGACTGCTAACGCCATCCGTCGTGCGTCCGCTCATTTCGCTAGGATGGAGGCGGTAGATGACTACGACCTCTGCACGTCCTTGAGCATCAATCCAGGTGCGATTAATGGCGGGCGCAAGAGAGGCATTACGCTCTTGAATGAATTGTCTGGCCTGGTCAATCGCTTGCGGATCGGTGAGGCGCTCAACTCGACCATTGACAATCACGCTGCGCCAATGTGACGGATCGTGCACGGCTTCAACCTGTAAGCAGATTTCGGGATTCGCGTCGAGGTCATGCGTCTTCATGCCTTCGGTGGTAAAGAGGTAAATGTCGGCCTCTTTGAGGTAATAATGCATTGGCATCACGCAGGGTTTGCCTTCGTGTATAAAGCCAAGATGACCGTAGCCTACTTGTTGTAAGCAGTCTTGTATTTCTTTGACACTCATTTCATCAATATCTAACATCACTCCTCCCAAAGCAGTTGATTGGTCTTGGCGTGCGCAGCAGCGTTGAAACAGAAACGACGTAAGGACTTGATGAAGCTCCCTTCACGGTCGGGCAGTCGGTTGCAAAGCCTGACTGCCCGTGACCAGAAACGCTGGCAAGTCAGCGTGACAACTTTGCTTGCAGCTTCGGCTTTCTGTTTCAAGCGCTTGCCACTCTATCTATTTAAGACAAGATAAGCATTTTCAGGAGATGTTATGAGCCCCTTGGTAAACTGAAAGAAGCAAGAGCCATGCTTGCTGGGACTCAGTGCCGATCTAGCCTTTCCCTCAGGCTGCTTATTCATGAAGCTAAAAGAGCATGATTCATTCTAGCCTTTACAGAAAGCCGCTTCGTGAGGCGATTTTTTGCATGCCAAGACCCACGGCGCAAGCCAGCTCCAGTAATTTTGCTCTGGTCGTGGAAGGCCTCAACCGGCTTCAGGCCTTCCACAACAATTTTTCTTGCCACAAGCCGCACACCCTTACCGCTGCCTCATGTTGCCAGAGTAACCGTTTGAGTGTGTCATTCAGTGGGATGTGGGCCACTTCCAGACGCGCGATCGCGCCGCCTAATTCCCTCGCGTCTACTTGAGGCACCTTTTCACCGACCAAGAGCGCTGAGAGGCGATCAGCTAAAGCCTTCTGATTGTTATGCTCCACGCCATTGAAGCTGGCTCTTGCTTGGAGTACCCATTGGCCTTGGCTGAAGTCTGCTACTGCCATCATTTTGACTCATAAGGGGCTTTGGGGCAGAGGCACACGGCTGAAACGATCAACTTAACAGTTGTGGGCATCTGTCTCGATTTACCCCTTAACAGGCGTGCAAGCCAGACTAGCAAAGACGACCATCGAGTCTAACGTGCCCTTACACTTGGCTGCTTCCAGGGTGGGCAAGCTTGGCAGTATCAAAAGACGCAGCCCTTTCGAGCGAGAGGGCTAGAAACTGAATTTAACGGTGCGCTTTGCCGCCGTAAGCTGGAGGTGAGGGCTGGGACAAAGGCCTTGACTCCCGTCCCTCACTTTCACTCGCTGCTAGCTCGGCTGACTGATAGCGTGACGCATTTCCCGCAGGCTAGCGGGATCAACATAGTGGCAAGTAGAGTTGTCTTGACAGATCAACGCCCATCCCGATGGCTTGATGCCCATCAACTTGTAAACGGTAGGTCGCACAAACGCGCCTTTGTGGTTGCGCGTGCCAATACTGACACCAAGATTGTATTCCTGATTGGTAAGCATAGAAGCTCCTGTGATGAAGTTTTGCTTGACCGAACTGATGAGCGCCTAGAAATAAACCATCTTTATTTCTAGGCGCTTTTTTGATGAGTTAAGCTTATCACTAAAGCCATGAAGCTGGTGTTTACTTACATGAGTCTTAACGTCGAACGGTCATCATCCTCGTGTCGGAGCAGCGCCGGAACAGCGATTTTTTGCCGAGCCTCAATCGTAGCGGTCTCGGAAAATGCCTTGAGGCAGAAAGATGCGACAGGGCACGGTTGGTTCCGGTGTGCGCTTGAGTTGGTGTTGCAGTGCTGCTAACGCAGTGGAATGCCTACTAAGTTTGACCACCGCTAGCGAGTAGCCGTTGTCCGGTCAGCCTATAGGAGTCGTCGGAGACCAGGAAAACAGCGAGCAGTCCAATAGCCTCGGGCTGCCCGGCCCGTCCCAGCAGTGTGTTCTTGAGCGCCATGTCGTAGAAGTCGCCTTCGAGTACCCCTTGCGTGTGTAAGCCTTCCGTCGCGACCAAGCCTGGATTGAGACTATTGACCCCTTTCTTCACTAGGAATGCCTCTGGAAGCAAGGTTCCCATTCTGGGGCGGTAGGGCGGTTACCACCCATCACGAAGCGCTTTCACAACTCTGCGGCTGGCGTACTTCTGACATGATTATGATGGAGCGTGGTTCTATTTCCCGCATGAATTGGTTGAAGACCATCTAAAACGTTGTAAAAAGTGGTCTGTCGCTTAAGCTCCTTGCCATTCCCGCTCTTCGAGTGCTGTTTGCGGGAGGAGGAGCGTGGCTTCAATCTCTTGTCGGATTGTCGTTGTGATTTCGCAGTCACTATGCAAACAATCGAGCAGCAGTCGGTTAGCAGCGTAATAGCGTTGCAGCACTTGCTGTTGCTCCGCGCTAAATTGCCAGTGTTGGTGAATCTGCCGATAGTGGTCAATCGCCGTTCTAAGCTGTGCCGCCCAAGTAGCATGATGCGCCTGCCACCAGCCCTCAAACCGCGCCTGGGTTTGACTCGGCGGCGGCAATTGTGCCTGGAGTTGTTGCAGTGCTTTGTGGAAGCCAGCATCTAGCACTATGCCCAGCGTATGGCTCAGGGCATCACTACAGATATAAGCGTGGGCAAAGTCTGGGCTTTGCTCCAAGGCACAGGTTTGCAGCAAAGCCTCCAACGCCGTATCGAGCAACATCCCCTGATCAAGCGTACAGGCCAGCGCAAAATCAGCCATCGTGTGTGGTGTTTGCGCTAGCGCCAAGTAAAAGGCTCGCACCGTAGCATCTTTGGTTTCCACTGGGATTGTGTGCGTCTTTTGGCTTGCCCAGAGCAAAAACTCTTGCAGATACGGGTCTTGGGCTACCAGGTCATCAATCTGCCGTTTCATCAACTGCACTAAGGAATCAGCACTGCGCAGCATTGCCGCTGTCAACAAAAAGATTTCGTGCCAGTGAGGGTCTGTGATGTGGCTCACCAGACCGCCCAAGGCCTGCTCAATGGCTTGGAGGTTGTAGCTAGCCACGATATTACGTGCCGTGAAGTATTCTTGAAACGCCAGGTAGGAAAAGGAAAAAATGCCGCGTGCGCGTTCGATCAGTAAACCATGTTGGGCTTCGATCGCCTCCAGCACCGCTTCACTTTCGAGTTGCAGTTCGCCTGCATCGGTCGAAGCGTTGGGCAGATGCCGTAGATAGTCCTCAATATGCTGCTCTAACACGCGTTGGGTAAAGAAATACTGACCCTGCTCAAACGTCACTGCCGCAATCTGACTCAGCAACTTCAGCTTTTGAGGCAAGCGAAACCCTTGGTAGATCTCATCCCGTTCAATCCCTCTGGCTGCATCCCATTTGCCTAGGAGTAGATCCAGCCCTTCTCGATAAAATTCCGTCCGCTTCGTCGGCAAGCGTCCCTGACCCTGAAACACCCAACACGCCATGTGCAGAAACAGCGGTGTGCCCACCAGTTGGCGCAACTGCCAGTTTGCAGGCTCATCGAGTTTGACCATAAACTGAGCGGATTGTCCTTGTCCAGCGTGAACGGTGGTTGGCGTAAAAGCCACAAACCATTTTTGGGCGAATGCTATGATTTGCCCTTGCGTAAACGGGGCAATCTCGACATCGGTAAAGCCTCGTAGCGTCAGCTTTGGCACCGCTGTCCGACAGGTGGCGACAAACAGATTTTTGTGATACTTCTCTGAAAAACGGCGAATTTCTCTTAAGACAGTCGTCTGCTCGGCGTACAATACTTCATCCATGCCATCGAGCAACAGCAACACTTTGCCTGCCTGAAGCAAGGTTTCAATCACGTCTGGATCGGCAAAATCAGACGTGAGAGACTCATGGCGGATGTAGTTTAAGAAGCTGAACGTACCGCTGGCTCTAGACGCTTCGACAAAATGCCGCAGAGTGATGAAGAGGGGGACTCGCTCTGCTTCCCACTCGCCCTGATTACATTGAACGGCAAGATATTGCAAGAAAGTGGTTTTTCCTGACCCCGGTTTGCCCAGCACCCTGACCTTGGAGTAGCTTTCGACCGCCGTCACACCGAGTACTTGTTTCTCGTCAACCGTACCGAGTCCAACGTGATCGAAGTCGGCGGGTGCCAGCTTTTGCAGGCTAGCCACCTCTAACTGCTGTTGGCTCGAAATGGTCTCTAAAAGATTGACATCAATATAGATATCATCCAGGCTGACAGGATGGCTAATATCTAGCAGTTGCAAAACGCCACACTGGGCTTGCACCTTGTCCCGGACGTGCGAGCGCACTTTCTGTACCAGGGCATCGATCGACGGTAGCGTCGATCGATGTCGCTGATCAGGTTCAGGAAAATCATCTGGCGGATCGACGGCAAGC
>DATNQS010000269.1:0-5045 GCA_036703925.1 Candidatus Sericytochromatia bacterium | reverse complement strand
TTGAGCCAGCGCAAATTCTTGTTTTAGTCGTTGGCATTGGTCGGCGTAAGGATGGAGACAAAAAAGACATTTACACCCTGCTACAGAAATTGCTGGAGGAGTGAAGGCGATCGTTCTGCCATGCTGTTGAGTGAAGACTACAACAATGCTTGCCCTTTCATAGAGCGAATCCCGAATTAACCCTGATTGCGGTGGGAGATTGGCAGAATCATGCGGCATCATTAAGATCAGCGAATAATTTCTTAGCAGATCCCTACACGTCTCATGGCTACTCCCTTCAGCGGCGCTCAAATTCGGCAAACCTTCCTCGACTTCTACGCAGACAAAGGGCACAAGATATTGCCCAGTGCCTCCCTGGTGCCCGAAGATCCAACGGTGCTGCTGACGATCGCCGGGATGTTGCCGTTTAAGCCCATCTTCCTCGGGCAGCGCCCTGCTGAGTTTCCTCGCGCCACGACCTCGCAGAAATGTATTCGCACCAACGACATTGAGAACGTGGGACGCACCGCACGGCACCACACCTTCTTTGAGATGTTGGGCAACTTCAGCTTTGGTGACTACTTTAAGTCGCAGGCGATCGCATGGGCATGGGAACTTTCGACTCAAGTCTACGGCTTGCCGCCCGAACGTTTGGTCGTGAGTGTCTTTGAAGACGATGACGAAGCGTTTGCCCTCTGGCGGGATGAGATTGGCATTCCAGCGCATCGGATTCAGCGCATGGGCGAAAAAGATAACTTTTGGGTGTCGGGTCCTACAGGTCCATGTGGCCCGTGTTCTGAAATCTACTACGACTTTCATCCCGAAAAAGGTGATGAACACATCGATCTGGAAGACGACACTCGGTTTATCGAGTTCTACAACCTGGTGTTCATGCAGTACAACCGGGATACAGCAGGCAATCTGACACCGCTGGCAAACAAAAACATTGATACAGGCTTGGGACTGGAACGGATGGCGCAAATCCTCCAAAAAGTGCCCAACAACTACGAAACCGATTTGATTCTTCCCATTATTCAGAGGGCGGCGGCGATCGCGAGTCTCGACTACGCCACTGCTGATGCAACGACTCAGATTGCGCTGAAAGTCATCGGCGATCACGTCCGTGCTGTGGTTCACATGATTGCCGATGGCATCGTGGCATCCAACGAAGGCAGAGGCTATGTGCTGCGGCGGTTGATTCGTCGCGTCATTCGCTACGGTCGCTTGATTGGCATTGATGGCGAGTTTACCCCCAAGGTTGCCGAAGCCGCGATCGCCCTATCCGAGTCTGCTTATCCCAACGTGCGGATCATGGAGCGTACCATCAAAGTCGCGCTGCAACGAGAAGAGATTAGTTTTCTCAAAACGCTCGATCGAGGGGAAAAGCTTCTGTCAGATATCACCGAGCAAATGGGTAAAGGTGGACAAATTTCTGGTACCGATGCCTTTACGCTCTACGACACCTACGGCTTTCCGCTAGAGCTAACCGAAGAAATCGCGGCTGAGAAAGGGTTGACCGTTGATGCTAAAGGCTTTGAGGCAGAGATGGAACAGCAACGCCGCCGCTCTCAGATGGCACACACAACCATTGACCTCACGGCTCTAGGCACACTAGATCACCTGGCAGACCATATTGAACAAACCGAGTTTTTGGGCTATACCCAACCGGCAACTGACGCAGCAGTGCAGGTCTTGATGGTCAATGGCAAGCCCAAACAAACAGTCGAGGCTGGCACAGAGGTACAGGTCGTGCTGGATAAAACACCGTTTTATGCTGAGTCGGGCGGACAAATTGGCGATCGTGGTTATCTCTCTGGCGACGATGTTCTGGTGCGAATTGAGGACGTACAGAAAGAATCTGCCTTCTTCGTCCACTACGGTCGCATCGAGCGGGGCACTCTGCATACAGGCGATGCCGTTACCGCCCAAATTGATCTTGCCTGCCGTCGTCGCGCCCAGGCACACCACACCGCCACCCATCTCTTACAATCGGCGCTGAAAAAGCTGGTGGACGACAACATTTCTCAAGCGGGTTCGTTGGTGTCCTTCGATCGCCTCCGCTTCGACTTTCACTGCCCTCGCCCCCTGACTCCCGAAGAACTCCAACAGGTTGAAGATCAGGTCAACACCTGGGTTGCCGAAGCGCATCATGCTCAAACGTCAATTCTGCCGATCGCCGAAGCAAAAGCAAAAGGCGCGATCGCCATGTTTGGTGAAAAATACGGCAGCGAAGTCCGCGTACTGGACGTAGCAGGCGTATCAATGGAACTGTGCGGTGGCACTCACGTGAGTAACACAGCCGAAATTGGTCTGTTCAAAATCGTCTCCGAAACAGGGGTTGCGGCTAGTATTCGTCGCATTGAAGCGATTGCAGGTACGGCAGTGCTGGAATACCTGAATGTACGCGATGCCGTTGTGCGCGACTTGAGCGATCGCTTTAAGGTCAAGCCCGAAGAGATCAGCGATCGCATCACCACCCTGCAAACCGAACTCAAAACCACCCAAAAGCAGCTCGAAACTGTCAAAGGACAGCTTGCCCTCGCCAAAGCCGATAGCCTGCTGGCACAAGCCGAAGCCGTGGGTGAGTTCCACATTCTGATCGCGCAACTCGATGGCGTTGACCCTGAATCGCTTAAAACGGCTGCCGAACAGCTTCAGCAAAAGCTGACCAACGGCGCGGTTGTGCTTGGCTCTGTGCCCGAACCCGACAAGGTCAGTCTCGTCGCTGCCTTCAGCCCTGCCGTCATTCAAAAAGGCTTACAGGCTGGGAAAGTAGTGGGCGCGATCGCCAAACTCACAGGCGGCGGCGGTGGCGGACGACCCAACCTTGCTCAGGCAGGCGGACGCGATGCCAGCAAACTACCAGAAGCGCTTGAGGAAGCCAAAAATCAGCTCAAGTCAGGCTTACAGTAGTTGCAAAGAGTCCTATGGTTCAGACCCCTACGAAACGTGTCACGTTTAAGGAATACCTGACCTATGACGATGGGACAGATAGTCGCTATGAACTCTTCGATGGAGCGCTACTCCTGATGACTCCTCCCACTGGTGAACATGGGGCGATCGCAGGTTTTTTGCTCATTCAGCTTTACTTAGAGATTCAACGACTGGGGCTAGATTGGCGGGTGCGACAAGGAGAAACAGGTGTGCGAACCACTGAAAATCGGTCAAGGTTGCCGGATGTTTGTGTCATCACGAACGAACAAGCACAAGCAATTCGACATCAAGCCGCAATTTTAGAAAATTCACCCTTGTTAGTAATAGAGATTGTTAGCCCAGAATCAATGACACGCGATTACCGCTTCAAGCGCTCGGAATATGGGGCACTTGGTATCGCTGAATATTGGATTGTTGATCCGTTAGAAGCAAAAATTTCAGTATTGCTGCTGAATGACGGCTTTTATGATGTTACAGAAGTTAGGGGCAGCGATCGCTTGCCCTCTCGCACCTTTCCCGAACTTGCTTTAACGGTTGAGCAAGTTTTAACTGCCCAATAATACAAAAGCGGGTCATGCTAAAGAAACTCATCCTGGAAAACTGGAAAAGTTTTCGTTATGCAGAACTTCCCATTGACCCGCTCACCGTTTTGATTGGCACAAACGCCAGTGGGAAGTCGAATGCCTTGGAAGCACTAGAATTTCTAAGGAGAGTTGCTGTTGGTGATGTTTTAGATGTTGCATTAGTTGGAAATTCTCAATGGTCACCAATTCGAGGAAGTCTAGATTTAGCAACATTTCAACATGAAAAACAGTTTACTCTAAAAATTCTTGTCCAAGGCGATAATGGAATTGATTATTCCTATAGTATCACTGTGGAAACGAAGCCTTACGTTAGGCTTATTGAAGAATCAATTGTAATGTTTCCGAATACGCTACCTTACCCAAATGAGGTTGAACAATTACGGCTACCCCTAAGCAATCAGCCTTTTGAATTGTTTCATGTTGGTCATTCTTTAACTGCTTCAAATTTAGAAATAACGAAAATATTTGGAATAGAGTCAAAACCTAGTTTGGATAACTCATTAGCGTATATAGGCTGGTTATCTCATATTGCTCAGTATGGAGTTTTTAAGGGCGGAGAGTTAACTTCTTCAGGCGATTTTGAAATTTTAGCAGAAGCAGTTGTTGCTATTTATAATGCGTTGGTTGCTATCTTTAGCCTTAATCCTGATCCGTTCAAAATGCGATCTTATTCACCTATCTCACATGAACTTGAGGATAATGCTTCTAACATTGCAGGTGTAATCGCTGCTTTATCTGATGAGGAAAAAGCAGATGTAGAAACAACTCTTTCTACTTATGTGGCTCATTTACCAGAACGAGATATCCATAAGGTTTGGGCAGAAAGCGTTGGACGGCTTAAGTCGGATGCCATGCTCTATTGTGAAGAATTTTGGATACTGGATGAAGCTCCAGTACTTGCAGATGCGAGAGGAATGTCTGATGGAACTCTTCGCTTTTTGGCCATTGTGACAGCCCTTTTGACACGCCCAGAGGGAAGTCAGTTAGTAATTGAAGAGGTGGATAATGGACTACACCCGTCACGGGCAGAATTGCTGCTTAAGATGTTAAGAGAACTGGGTGAGAAGCGAAAAATTGATATTTTAGTAACGACGCATAACCCAGCACTGCTCAACGCATTAGAGCCAGAAATGATTCCGTTTGTAGTTGTAGCTCATCGAGATGCTCAAACTGGCGAAAGTAAACTCACACCATTAGATGATATCCAACGTCTGCCAAAACTCTTAGCATCAGGGCACGTTGGCGATCTTGCTACTCAAGGTGTGATCGAAAAAAGCCTTTCTCAGTAGCACCAGTCATGCAGAGAGTTCTGATTATCGACACATCAATTCTTTGCGTGTGGCTGCAAGTACCTGGCAAAACGATGTGCGGTTCTGATGCTGAACAGTGGGACAAAAAACGGGTTGGTCAAGAGCTAGAGAAAGAAATCCAAGCCGGAACGACGTTAGTGCTGCCTCTAGCAACCATTATTGAAACCGGAAATCATATTTCCCAGGCCGTTTCACAGCGCTATGAAACGGCCCAGGCGTTGGCAAAAATCATGGCTGA
>DATNQS010000268.1:0-5201 GCA_036703925.1 Candidatus Sericytochromatia bacterium | reverse complement strand
GCGGCAATGTACACAGAAACAGGGCGTATCCTGACGAGTGTTTATGTTGATGCGCCCAATGAAGCCGCTTGCTTATGCCACGAAACTGGCGCAATTTGTGAAGCGCATCGCTTGAATGAGCGAATCTGTGCCTCAGTTTGTGTATCGAGAGAAAACACCAGAGAACCCTTTGTCATCCTGACTCCTTGTGGTATCTGTCAAGAGCGCTTAGCGTATTGGGGCTTAAACGTTGAAGTGGGTGTGCCTGACAAAGCAGAGCTAACTCAATACCACTCTCTAAAGTTACGTGAGGTACAGCCTTACTACTGGCATCAAATTTATGGTGAGAACAAGGAATAATGACATGTTGTTCTCTGAGTAATGACAGCACAACAATTTGTTTGGAGCGGGCTGTTGAAAACTACAGGTATTGAGTTTGAGGTTATTTCCAGCAGCATAACTTCACCGTTGTACTGGGTTCACCTGCGTCAGGTACCAACTGCTAGTATTGACAGTGAGGAGAACGGTTTTGACAGTGGAAAGGGACACAATCGGCAAGAAAGCAGCCCCAAACATTAATGCCCTCAAGCCGGTAAAGGATTAAGGTCAGTGCCTGAGTTAGGATTAGTCTGCATTACAGCCTCTGATGTCGTTCGTTATCGCACCATCACGCGCAAACGCTTGTTGCAGTTAGAAGAAGCAGAACAGCAACAAGCCTTACGGACTTTATATGGGGAAAATTTACGCCGGTTAGCGGTGGCGATCGATTTTTGTCAGGCGCAGCAGATTCGGCTCTATCGACTTCACTCTGCTACGTTTCCGTTTGCGGATGAGCCTGTAGGCGAGTCGATCCTGACGGAGTTTACTGAAGGCTTACGGCAAATTGGCGATCGCGCTTTCACGCTTGGTATTCGATTGGTGTTGCACCCTGATCAGTTTGTGGTACTCAACTCTGATCGGGCCGAAGTCATCGAAAATAGCATCAAGATTTTGAAAACTCACGCCCGTGTTCTGGATCTGTTGGGGTTGCCGCTATCGCCTTGGGCCTTGATGAACATTCATGGAGGCAAGGGCGATCGCGCCCAACGTCTGATTCAGGTGATTCGGTCTTTGCCAGACAATGTACGTTGCCGTCTCACCTTGGAAAATGATGAATACACTTATAATGCGACCGAAATTGCTAGTATTTGTCAGGCAGCTCAGGTCGCGATGGTGTTCGATGCACATCACCATGTTATTCATGAACAGCTAGATACTTATGAAGACCCTAGCGTCGCAGCCATGATCACAGCCGCCCGTGCAACATGGTCCAGGCCGGAGTGGCAATTGGTTCACATCTCTAACGGTAGTCACTCCTTTCGTGACCCACGCCATAGTGATGTCATCACCGTTATGCCCAGCGCTTACCGCACTGTGCCGTGGATTGAAGTAGAAGCGAAACAGAAGGAAGTGGCGATCGAAAAACTAAAGCAGGAATGGCTGTTTGCTGCTGCTGCAAAAGAGCATGCATGCTCTTAGTGCACCCGCTAACAGGTGTGTTGAGCAGCGACAAATTAATTGTTAACAGATTTATCGCAAGGCCACAAGTATCTGATACCCTTGCTGGCGCCGTTTGTGAAGCTGCTCATCGTTCGCCAATCGCCTTTCCCGCCGCTGCTGCGTCCGTATTGTTAGGCAAGCGGCAGTCGCCAGGGAACGATTAAAGTTTTGCCGATGCTGAAGCTTCACGCTGACTGCTAAAGACTCTGGCTCTGAGTCAGCTTTCAGCCGTTAATCGCTCTAGCTCGTCAAGTAGCTTCGTAATGCGATCGCGTTTCCTGCGATCCCCCCAAGCTTCAGGCTTCTGCAAGCGATTACTGATAGCACCCAGGCGCTCAGCAACTACCTTCTCAGGCGTCGGTTCCACCTCAGGCTTCAACGCTTTAAGCCTTGCCTTGATTTCGTTCAATGACAGATTTTCAGCAATCGCCTGCTTGAGCAATGTGGCTCGCTGCTCCCCATCTTTAACTCGTGAAATCGCCCTGGCTTTAGTAAACTCTAATTTCCCTTCCCGTAGCGTCTGTAAAAGTTCTGGTGGTAGATTCAGCAGGGGTAAGCGGCTTGTACGAAAGGATTCAGCCGTGAAGCGACCAATGCTAGCCAGAACTGATTCGATCGTTTGAAGTTGGAGGAAAACGTTTTCCTCCAACTCTTGACCTCGATTCTTAGCGTGATTTGCCCGATAGAGAATAGAAGTAACGTTCTCTATATTGCTACTAAGCTCAATCGCTAACAATTCAAGAATCCCCTCCGTTTCTTCAATGGGGTTCAAGTCCTCTCTCTGAAGGTTTTCGATAAGAGCAACTTGGAGCGCCTGACGATCGTCAAAGTCTCGAATAACGACGGGAACTTCCTGCAGTCCCACTTCCTGAGCTGCTCGATAGCGCCGTTCGCCTGCAACCAGTTCATAACTACCTCCTAGAGGACGCACTAATAGCGGCTCTAGAATGCCATGTTCTTGAACTGACTTAACCAGCTGAGCTTGCTTCTTAGAGTCGAAATAACGTCGAGGCTGCTGTTTAGGCAACCGAATTTGCTGAAGCGGTAGCGTTTGAGCAGACTGAACACTTTCAGGGTCAGCAATAAACTTTTGGGCCATTGAAGCAGAAAGCCCTTGTGCAAGTGACTGCCTTGATTTAGCCATTCAAACCTTCCAAAGCCTTTTTGAATAATTGCTCAAGCTCGCGTCTAGCGATGCCTGCAGTTGAACCAGATAAATCAAAAGCTGTAGCATTTTGCCCATAGCAGTCAGCGATAATTTGGCGCTGGTGGATCACTGTGTCTAAAACCGCAACATCTGGCATCAGCCGTAACACCTCGATCGCTTCATCCTTTAATTTGGTTCCTTTCACTGCCCGGTTGACAAACATCACAGCCTTGGGCTGCCCCCGCCGGATTCTTTGAGCCTGATGAACCAGCCGTACTGTGTCGGAAGCGCTCTCCAGGTCAACCCCTGTAGGCTGGCAAGGAATCAGCGCCAAATCAGCTGCCAAAATTACAGCTCTAGTTGTCTCAGAGAGTGCTGCAGGGCCATCTACTACAACCCATTGATACGACTCTACCAGCTTTGGTAATTCATCCAAAAGTTCATCTGGAGCCTGTAAAACTTGGTAAGGGATGTCCTGCGCTAACCTTGACAGCCACTTTGAGGATGAGCATTGAGCATCAGCATCGACAAGCAGCACAGCTTCTTTCTGCTTTTGTAGCCAGCGTACCAGGTGCACAGCAATGGTTGACTTACCTGCTCCACCTTTCTGATTAATGACCGCAACGATCGGCATGAGTAGGATTGGAATGACATAGATAGTGTACGGTACGCTTGATCTCCTGGCACACTGGAATCGAACAAAAGTTCACTGAGTCAGGATGACTTCAAATGCTAAAGACATTGGTGCTCTCAGCTCAGCAGCAAGCGCGCTTACTTACGCTTCATCACCCGAATCGCGACTCTCAACTTTGATCGTTTGTAGCTCAATCTCAAGCTGCTCGACTGTCGGAAGGATATTTTTGAGCTGTTCACTGAGTTGATCAGGCAAATCAGAACCAATTCTGTGGGTTGAAACACCGATCGGCTGAGTCATCCCCTGAAGGGCTAGCTCAGCAACCGTCTTGTTCTTCGACTTGCAGAGGACAATGCCGATCGTTGGTTGATCATCCGGGTGACGCAGAAGAGCATTGACTGCTGAAACATAAAAATTCATCTTCCCTGAAAACTCAGGCTGGAACTCCACCATCTTGAGATCGATAACAACAAAACATCGCAACTTGAAGTGATAGAAGAGAAGGTCAATCCTGTACTCTTGCCCATCGACCACGATGGGATACTGGCTACCCACAAATGAGAAACCGCTCCCCAGCTCCAGTAAGAAATCGCGAATGCGATCCACTAAGGCCCTTTCCAAGTCGCGCTCTTGAGCTGCTTTGCTCAGGGTCAAAAAATCGAAATTATACGGGTCTTTCAGAAGCTGCTGCGCTAGATCCGATTGGGGAGACGGCAAGGTTCGTTCAAAGTTAGTAATTGCTCCCCCTTGACGACGGTACAGACCTGTATCAATTTGTATCTCTAGAATATTGCGACTCCAGCCATTGAGCGTTGTTTGCTGGATATACCATCGTCGTTCTGATGGGTCTTTTACCTTCTCGATTAAAACGCAGTTATGGAACCAGGGAATTTGTGCAGCAACCTGCTGCACAATTTGCTCATCGGGATAAGCTTCAGCGAATGCCCTCATATATTTGAGATTTCGTGATGAAAACCCTTTGATATCGGGAAACTCCCGTTTCAAGTCTTTTGCCAACTGCTCGATAATTTTTGCGCCCCAGCCTTCCTCCTGCTGTCGCATCAAAATTTCTCTACCGATCTGCCAATAAAGCAGGGTTAATTCTTTGTTGACTGACAGTGCAGCCTTAATTTGGGCCTCACGAATGCGGTCCTTCAGTGATCGCAAAAAGTTTGTGTAGTTATCATCAGTCGGAAACAGAGAACCAGATTTGGGCACGCGTAGAACCGCTCTAAACAATGGGCAGGTATTAATGGAGTTATTTAGACAACAACAAGCAGTAGTTGCTGCCCAAAGCTATCAGAATCACTATCTTCGCAATAGTACATCAACAGTACACAACAAAGATGTGCCAGTTGAGAGTGTCAATCAAACGGTCCCAAAAGAGAGATTGAGAAGGGCGGTCGCGACTTGACGGCAGCATCGGCTTTCTAGTGTCTCAAAAGCCATCTCAAAATCAAGCTCTCACAACGATCGCGCACGGATAAGTTTTGAGACACTGGTTCAAAGTTGCCGAAAATGACCGGTTTCGGCAATTTCCATGCCCTGCTGCTGCTGGCGCAACTAATCAAGCCTTGAAGGCGATTAGCAAAGCCTATGAATCAAGCCTTTCATTAGCAAGGCTGATAGTGATTTATACTCCTCCAGGACAAATGGCTCATTTTTACACGAATCGTTGCCATACCCCAGGTTCGCGCAAAGGGGCGAAGTTACAGGGTCTCAGGGAGCAAATCGAGCCGATGCTTCTGCGGAGGCCGCGGGGCCAACTTGGAGAGTTCTGCCAGAATAGCCGGGAGTGGATTGGCGGCTACGTTCCGCAGCCGGCCTGGGGTGGGGAACTGCCAACCACATTCCGAGCAGGTGTGCCTCGGCAAGGGCACGTAGGCTGCCTCCCCGAGGTCA
>DATNQS010000267.1:0-3672 GCA_036703925.1 Candidatus Sericytochromatia bacterium | reverse complement strand
CCCTTCAGCAAGTAATCTTGCATGGCTGGCGTGTTGATCAAGATTTCGTGAACAGCCGTACGTCGCCCGTCGGTTGTGGGGATCAACTGCTGCGCCACGATCGATATCAACGATTCAGTAATTTGTACTCGCATGGCTGGCTGTTCATCGGGGTTATAGATGTTGAGCAGACGATTGAGAGTATTAATTGCACTGCGAGTGTGCAGAGTACCCAGAACTAAATGCCCCGTCTGAGCCGCCTTAAGAGCAGTTTCTACTGTCGTGCGATCGCGCATTTCCCCAATGAGAATTACATCAGGATCTTCCCGCAGCACTGCCCGTAGCGC
Source organism: Candidatus Sericytochromatia bacterium (assembly GCA_036703925.1). Classification (GTDB taxonomy): domain Bacteria; phylum Cyanobacteriota; class Cyanobacteriia; order Leptolyngbyales; family Leptolyngbyaceae; genus Stenomitos. The sequence goes on along the minus strand of DATNQS010000267.1, from coordinate 3,346 downwards.
CTGATGAAACTCATGGGTATGTAACCCCACTTCCCGCTGACTAATCAAGCACTTCTGCGACGGGTGAACATACTCGATTGGATCTTCAATGGTGACGACATGCCGCGTCATGTTTTCATTCAAGTGGCGTAGCATTGCTGCCAGGGTCGTTGACTTACCAGAACCCGTTGGGCCCGTAACGAGAATCAAGCCTTGCGGTTGACTGACTAGATCTTTAAGTACTTCTGGCAACCCCAAGCCCAAAATTGACGGCACTTCTAGTGAGATCAAGCGCAACACGATCGCGCCACCGGTTAACGTTTCAAAGCAATTAACCCGACAGCGCAAAAAACCTGGATAAAAAATGGCAGTATCCAGTTCCTTACTTTGTTCAAATTCTGCCTGCTGCTTGTCCGATAGAATTTCTCCTAAGTATTGCTTGAACAGCTCAGGCGTGACTTTTTGTTGATCTCGCGGTTGCACCATTTGCCCCCGGACGCGAAAGCGTGGCAATTCACCAATGCGAATGTGAATGTCAGACGCCTGTCTAGCATGAGCGTCCCGAACCATCTGTTCGATGGAACTAGTCACTTTAGTGCGACTTGGCACAGCCATCGAAAGGGGCGGCGGCGGTGGTGCAGTGGATGGTTGATCCTGGGGGCGAGGTGCGGGTAAGCCGGACATTAGTATTTCTCTGGTAGGTCTTTTTTGATCAAAGCTATTCAATTGGCACGGACTAGTTCGATTAATAGCAGAATGGGTAAGCTAGCTTTAAGTCGTTAATGATTCGCTGAACACAACTAGAAGTGTATTGGCACGCCTGACAAATATCCATTTATTGTATCGAGTAACCTCGCACTGATCTGCTTTTTTAAGACTTCGATCGCTCGACAGTTTCACTTGAGCGTAGATCAAAAGTGACAACAACCGGGTCTAAACTGTCACAAAGGCTGTTCTAAAGGTCTATTCTGGTGGCAAAACGTTCTAGATGGCTTTAGGGTTGTCTCAGCAGAGGGCACCTTGAAATAATTTGCCTATTCTAAGGGGGGACAGAAGACGCGCTAAGTGTCTGAAATTACAAGTTAGGACTGCTCAGGCAAACCTCTCTAAAACTGTGCTTGCTTTGCCAGACGCTTAAGCTTTAATTCTTTGTTCAACTTTTGTGTGTCTAGCGTAGCAATTTTAATGAGCATTGCAAAACGAATCGCTGACTGGCTGGAAACTCATTGGGTGACACCTTCGTACAGTGGCTGGCTGCTAGGAGGACTATCGCTCTTCTTCTTCATTTCAGCGACAAATACGTTAGCGGGCTGGCTGTATGTTATCAGCGGCATCAGTTTTGCCCTGCTGGCGATCGCAGCCATCTTACCGGAACGAATGCTGCGCGGTATCCAGCTTCAGCGGTGCCCCATAGCGCCGGTTACAGTAGGGGATCAGCTAACTGTTGAACTGGTATTAGCAAATAAGACGAAGCAACCAAAGATCCTGATTCAGATTCAAGATCAGTTGCCCTTTGTATTAGCACCGCCTGTGTTAGCCGCGATCGAAATCATTGCGCCACACAGCAATTATCACTGGGTTTACCAGCAAACAGTGGAACGACGCGGCATTTATCGTTGGCACACTGTCAGTTTGAGAACAGCCGCTCCGTTAGGACTTTTTTGGTGCCGGCGATCGCAAACAGCCGCCGCGATCGCCGTGGTTTATCCCACGGTTCTACCTCTAACTCAATGCCCCTTAGTTGATGCGATCGGTCGTGATGCGAGCTTGCAGTTTACCCGCGATCGCCATGCCCAGTCTGCTAGCGACGGGCTAACGCGATCGCTCCGTCCCTATCGTTGGGGTGATCCCATTCGTTTTGTTCACTGGCGTACGAGCGCTCGCTATGGTGAACTGCGGGTACGCGAGCTAGAAACATTTATCAGTGGGCAGGAACTCATTATTTGCCTGGATAGCGCCATGCCCTGGCAGGCGGTGTTTGATCCCTCTAGTTCGATCGAGCCGTTTGAGCAAGCGGTTGTTGCGGCTGCGTCTCTCTACTTTTATGCAACACGCCAAAATCTCAGCGTCAGACTGTGGACAGCAGGCACCGGACTCGTTCAGGGTAGCCAAGCAGTCCTCGAAACTCTGGCAGCCGTTCAAGCGGGTGAAGACGTTCGTGCAGAGCAGTTGCCCGATTCTCCCCTGCTTTGGCTGACCCAGAATCCAGTTGGGTTAACAACCTTGCCTCCTGGCAGTCGCTGGCTCTTGTGGACAATGGCTCAACTGGAACCAACGGTCGCCAGTAGTCCCGGTCTTTTGATCCAACCAGACCAACCCTTGCAACTACAGCTTCAGAGGACATTAGAGAAGCAGTTGCAGGCAGAGTGAAAGGCACTATGATCGAGGCGGCATGGCATTGAACCATTAGCCATCACTAGTAGAAGCTTAAACTACCAGTGATCTGACGATCAAGCCGACATGGCATCGAACTATGCCAATTTTTCTTTGTGCAAAAGCGTAATTAAAGCAATGTACGTACTTATTGGCGGTGCAGGATTAGTTGGCTTAGGTTTGGCGCAACGATTAGTAGACTTAGGGCATACCGTAGCATTGATTGATATTGATCCGAACGCCTGTCGCTATGCCCGTGAGCAGCTTGGCGTAATGGCGTTTGAAGGCAGTGCGGTCAATACAGAAGTGCTACTCGAAGCCGGTATTCGCAAGGCAGATGCACTGGCAGCCGTGTTGCGAAACGATGCCCTGAACCTGGCAATGATCATGCTGGCAAAGCACAACGGCGTGCACCATATCCTTGCCAGAATGCGGCATCGAGACTTTACAGAGCCATACCGCATTGCCGGAGCAACGCACGTTGTTAACGCGATCGACCTGGCAGTTTCAACGATGGCAAATGCGATCGAATATCCCCAGGTGGAATCAATGATGCATTTTGAGCAAGGGCAGATTGAGGTGCTGAAGCTAGCCGTGCCAGAAAACTGCAACGTGGTCGATCGCAGCGTAGCAGAAATCGCGCAGGATCGACGCTTCCCATCCGGTTCACTAATTATCGGCTATCAACCACATCCACACATGGCACTGGCAATTCCTAATGGCAACACAGTGCTAGAAGCAGGGTCAACGATCCTGGTGGTTACTAAACCTGGTTCCATGCGCGAGATGATTGACTTTATCGAAGGTTAGCGTGAGTGATCGCAGCGCGTCTCAATTGCCCCTAGTACGTCTATCTATTAAGAAGTTATTAGAGACACGCGTACTCGGCTTAAACATGACCGTCGAGAGCTTGCTACTAGTGATAAAGACGCTCTTCAAGCCAAACTTGTACATCCGCTTCAGATTCTAAATAAGCTGTACGACCTGTAAGTGG
>DATNQS010000266.1:0-3016 GCA_036703925.1 Candidatus Sericytochromatia bacterium | reverse complement strand
TGCCCTTACTATCACCTGGCAGAACCGATTTACATTTGGCGAAAATATTTGGGTCAAAATAGCCGCAAAGTCACACCACTTGCCTGGTACAAAATTGCTCAAAAGCACTTTGAAATTTATCGTCAGGAAGGTTTAGAATGGCGAGCCTACGAATTACTATTACTTGGCAGCAAATGGCTTAACCAAACCGCTTTAGCGAACACGTATGCTCAAAAACTACTGAAATTCCTTTGGCAAGGCAATGTCCACCTTTCGACCTTAGTTGCTTTGGGTTTACCAGTTCAACTATTGCGTTGGCTGGCAAAACGTGCGACTTCTAAGCGTTGATTACGTCACTTACAATGCTTGTCCAGATTCGACAAACGCTTGCTTTGACTGAACTCTTGTTTAACTGAACCCCTTGTGATTAATTCGCTCCATCCCATCCAGATCATTGCAACGCCTGTGTATCCAACCAGTTATGAGGATGCGTGCGATCGCATTCAGGCTTGGGCACTGGCAAAAACCTCTTGCTACGTTGTGGCAGCTAATGTTCATGTCGTGATGACCGCCTATTGGCAGCGATCGTATCAGCAAGTGATTAATGGTGCCGTGCTGGTCACGCCGGATGGTATGCCGTTGGTAATGGGCTTACGCCTGTTAGGAGTCAAACAACAACAGCGCGTCTACGGTCCCGATCTGATGCTGGCGTGGTGCGATCGCGCGGCACAAGCAGGCATCCCGCTTTATCTCTATGGCGGCACCAAAGCCACGCTGGACACACTTCAGCAAAATTTAGTGCAGCGTTTCCCCGGACTGATCATTGCAGGCACTCATGCCCCACCGTTTCGCCCACTGACCTTAGAAGAGGAACGCGCCGATCGCGATCGTATCCATGCGTCTGGTGCATCTGTTGTCTTCGTGGGGTTGGGCTGCCCCAAACAAGAAGAATGGATGGCACGACAGCAGGACAAGCTAAACGCAGTGATGGTCGGAGTGGGAGCGGCTTTTAGCTTTCATAGTGGCGAAGTGTCTCAAGCACCCCGCTGGATGATGGCATGGGGCTTGGAATGGCTGTATCGCTTGGCAATGGAACCCACCCGCCTATGGCAGCGCTATCTCCTTAACAATCCAGCCTTTTTGATCTTGTTTGGTTGGCAACTGTTGCGATCGCGCCGATCACCCTAACGGCAGCCTCTTCTCCAGACCCAGGATCGGGTATGGGTTGCGCGATCGTTCAGTGCAGGCGTATTAAAGTGCAAGTGTACTGCTAATCTGGAAGGTAGCTCTGCGGCGTTGGCAGCATGATCCCCCTGAAGCTGGTTCTTAAAAACTTTCTAAGCTACCGTAACGCAACCCTGGATTTTCGAGGTCTGCATACGGCGTGTATTTGTGGTGCCAATGGAGCGGGCAAATCATCGTTGCTGGAGGCGATCGCGTGGGCAGTCTGGGGGCAAAGCCGTGCCGCTTCTGAGGATGATGTCATTCACATTGGCGCTCAAGAGGCACAGGTCGATTTCATCTTCAGCAACAACCAGCACACCTACCGCATTCTTCGCAGCCGCTATCGAGGGCAGTCATCGTCTCTAGAGTTTCAGGTAGCGCGGGGAGAAAGCACGGCTAACGGCGACAGGCTCAAGGATAAACAGACTGAACCTTCATCTCCCGTCCCCCATCCCTCCTCCTTTTCCTTCCGGACTCTGACTGCCAAAGGCGTTCGTGCGACGCAGCAGTTGATTCTGGAGCACCTAAAGCTGGACTATGAGACGTTTGTAAATTCAGCGTATCTGCGGCAGGGTCGAGCAGATGAGTTCATGCTAAAGCGACCCACTGAACGCAAGCAAATTCTCGCGGATCTGCTGAAGCTGGAACAGTACGATCGGGTTGCAGACCAAGCCAAGGATCAATCGCGCCAGTTTAAGGGACAGATTGAGCTACTAGAACGCAGCCTGGACGCAATGCAGTCACAGCTACAGGCACGCGATCGGGTTGCGGCAGAGCGAGCCACGCTGGAGTCAAAGCTGGCAATGCTACGGCAGCAACAGATGGCGGATAGCGAGCAGTTACACGCGCTTCAGGCCATGCAGCAACAACGCCATACCTGGCAGCAGCAGCATACCTGGCAACAGCAGCAGCAGCGTCACCTGGAGCAGGACTGTCAGCGGTTGCAGCAAGAACTAACGGCAATCCAGCAGCAGCAGCAAGAGTTAGGGGCTTTATTGGAGCAAGAAGCGGCGATCGTGGCTGGCTACCGTCAGTTTCAAAACTTACAGGCGCAAGAAGAAAGCGTATCGGCTCGGTTCAAAGCCCATCAGCAGGCGCAGGCACAGCGTCAGCAATATCAGCAGCAGCAAAACGAGCGGTTGGCAGAGCAGCAGCGTCAGATCCAGCAGGTGCAGGCACAGCTAGAGGCGCTCACCCAGCAAGATGCCGAGTTACAACAGACCCTTGCCAGAGCGACAGACATAGCAGCAGCAGTGCAGCAACTTCAGGAGGCGCGCGCCCATTTGAGCCAGCTCGATCAGCGGCAGGTGCAGGCGTCCCCCCTTTTACAACGTCGTCAGGTAATTCAAAGCCAGCTCGATCGCCTGAGTACTCGTCTCACCACACGCTTAGAGGAACTACACGCCTCCGCGCAGCAGCTTCAAGCGCAACAGTCGTGCCAACCCCAGCTTAAACAAGCCGTACTAGAGGTGAGCGATCGCATCGCTGCCCTGGATGCACGACGCGCCTATCAAGAACGGGTGCGCGAGAAAGGCTTAGAACGTCGCAGCTTTATGGAGCAGCTTCAAGAACAGCAACGGCACTGTGAAGGGCAACTGGCAGCGTTAGAGCAAAAAATGCAACTGTTGGTGCAGGAAGAGAGGAGAGAGGAAGGAGGAGAGGGAGGACAGGCGGCAAAAGGCAAAAGGCAAAAGGCAAAAGGCAAAAGGCTGGAACATGAATTTGCTCAAGCCGCAGAGTCCTCTAGCGTTGCAGCGCATGGTATAACGCCTAACGCTTCCCCGCTCCCTACTCCCCACTCCCTACTCCCCAC
>DATNQS010000265.1:0-3344 GCA_036703925.1 Candidatus Sericytochromatia bacterium | reverse complement strand
GTTAAACGTCGAAGCCATGTTGCGGGGCGAGATGCGATCGGTATTAGCAGTCCTACAAACGGGCATTGAGTCCGCAGAGCATCAAGCCTTTGTCCAAAAACTTGAGCTGCGAGACAAGTCGAGTCAGGCAAACGATCGACCACAATGAGACCACCCGTTATTATTATTCTTGGCGAAACCAGCGTCGCGATCGCACGGCAGATCCAGGCAGCGCTGCCAGCCGCAATAATCTATGGTTTAGCTGGACGCACGCAGTCTAGTGATGTGCCGTACGCCAACTTTGGTGACACGGTGCGAGAACTGTTCAGCAAAGGGACTCCCATCATTGGCCTCTGTGCTGCTGGGATTTTGATTCGATCGCTGGCAACCCTGCTGACAGATAAACGAGCCGAACCACCTGTTATTGCGGTGGCAGATGATGGTAGTGCTGTCGTACCGCTTCTGGGTGGCTTAACGGGTGCGAATGAGTTGGCAACGACGATTGCCCGTGCCCTGGATACCAACGCTGCCATTACTGCTACGGGACAATTACGCTTCAACGTTGTGTTAGAAGCACCGCCACGCAGTTATCGGTTGGTCAATCCAGAACACGCCAAAGCGTTCACGTCCGATCTCATCTCTGGAGCGACAGTGAGACTCCTTGGTGATGCGTCCTGGCTCAGTCAGAGCAATCTTCCTTTCACGGCTGACGGTACTCACACGATCGAAGTGAGCGATCGCCCTGTGACAGGCAGCGCGACCCATCTCGTCTATCAGCCTGTTGCTGTTCCGGGTAAGCTGGCGATCGTCGGTACAGGGCCCGGAGCCGCTGAGTGGATGTCGCCGGAGGTCAAGGCAATTCTGCAAGCCGCCACGGATCTAGTCGGCTACAAGACCTATTTAGATTTGGTCGGCGCGTTTGCTCAAGGCAAGCGGCATGAATCGGATAATCGTGTGGAACTCGATCGCGCCCGTCAAGCGCTAGAACTTGCGGCTGAGGGGCGATCGGTCGTCGTTGTTTCCTCTGGCGATCCTGGCATTTACGCGATGGCAGCCGCCGTATTTGAAGTGATCGATCGCGAGGCACATCCAACCTGGCAACAGCTTGAGATTCATGTAGCGCCCGGAATTTCAGCTATGCAGGCAGCCGCAGCCGCGATCGGTGCTCCGTTGGGGCATGACTTCTGCGCCATCTCCCTGTCGGATATCCTCAAGCCGTGGTCAGTGATTGAACAACGCATTGCCTTAGCAGCCCAAGCTGATTTTGCGATGGCGTTTTACAACCCCGTTTCTAAACAACGAACGTGGCAGCTAGATAAGGCGAAAGAGGTTTTAATGCAATGGCGATCGCCCGCAACGCCCGTAGTGCTGGCACGTAATTTGGGTCGATCGGGTCAATCTGTGCAGGTTATTGCTCTCGATCAGCTCACAGCCGCACATGCAGATATGCGAACAGTATTGCTAATCGGCTCTAGTAAAACGCGCACGATCGCACGAGCTGATGGCAACGTTTGGGTTTACACACCACGACACTATGAGGGATAAGGGGTGAGGGAGAGTTTTGTTCGCGAAGCGTCTCCGTAGCTTTGGCTTCCCGAAGGGTAGGAGATATTTTGAGTTTTGAGTTTAAGGTCGGAGTATCGAGCTTAGAGGTCGCAGTGCCGAGCTTGAAACACGGAAGATCGAGCTTGGAGGTCGGAGTATCGAGTTTGGAATCCAGACTATCCTGCCTAAACCTGCAAGCTTCGATCCTTCATCCTTTCCCTTCTGCCTTCATCCTTCATCCTTTCCCTTCTGCCCTCTGCCTCTACTCAATCCCATAAAAATTGCTATAAGATCAGAAGTCCCATAGGGCAGAATGGTAGGGTAACGCTGTTGCGTTCAGGAGAACTGCCGGGTTTTGAGGATGTCTTATGTCTAAGGGTCTTGCCAATCGTCGTCGCACCGCTCCCTGGATTCAACGTTGGTCGCGTCCGCTGCTTGGAGGCGTTGCCATTCTGGGCGCTCTCAACACCGCCTATATCACCATCTCTAAATTCACCAATACTAATACTGCTTGCCCAAGTGGGGGCTGCGAACAAGTGCTGTCCAGTCCGTATGCCACCGTGTTTGGCTTACCGCTGGCGCTGTTCGGCTTGGTGGCATATATCAGCATGGCAATCTTTGCACTTGCCCCATTAGCCATCCAGGGCGATCAGCAAAAAGAGCTGCGATCGAACCTGGAAAACTGGACCTGGTTTCTGCTGTTTCTTGGATCAACTGCCATGTTGATCTTCAGCGGCTACCTCATGAGCATTATGTTCACGCAGTTTGTGGTGCCCTTTGGTGTTCAAGGCATTTGCTACTACTGCATTGCGTCAGCGATCTTTGCAGCCAGCCTTTTTGTGCTGACGCTTTTAGGGCGCGTTTGGGACGATATCGGTCAGCTTCTGTTCTCAGGGCTGATTGTTGGGGTTGTAACGTTAGTGGCTACATTGGCAATTTATGCGCCTGTAGGCAAGCCTGTTGCGGATGCTTATAACATTGCGTCTGCCAGTGGACAAGTGTTTGCCACCATTAAAGACACGTCTGGCGAATCAGAAATTCAGCTTGCCCGCCACCTCAAGCAGACTGGCGCAAAGATGTATAGTGCCTATTGGTGCCCACACTGCACCCAACAGAAAAAGCTGTTTGGCGTGGCGGCACTGAATGATTTGCCGTATGTTGAGTGCGCCCCTGATGGCAAAGATAGTCAAACGGCTGCTTGTCAGACTATTGCTGCTCAAGTTGAGAAGCAAACGGGTCAAGGGTTTGGGTTTCCCACATGGGAGCTTAACGGTAAGTTTTACCCTGGGCAGCAAACCTTGCAACAGCTAGCTGATGCGTCTGGCTACAAGGGACCGCGCAACTTTAAGAACAGCTTGTAGTAGTTAGTTGTTGGTTGCTTTAAAAACAGCTACTTACCAGCAATCAACAGCTAAGGGCTTTGCATAAAAAGAAGCTACCAGGGGCCTAGGTTTTGACTGCGCTTAACTTTCAGCCGTAGCAGGTTGAGCACAGTCGAAATCGGTCTGATTCATACACTATTAACCTGCAAACCCTAAAAACTATGGCTGTCTCAATCGACTCGTTCGAGCTGCCAGAGAATCTGGTTGCCTTCACGCCTGACGCGCGATACCACCCAGTTGCGCCAGACCCAGTTGTCACCCCGACTGGTAACGGCGCTGGCGTTGACATCCATCAGGTCAGCCAGTTCCGAGCTAGTAATTAAGTAGCCCTTGCTCGAAAATTCGTCGGCGAAGTGTAGCGTGTCTACCAGATCACGCAGTTGGGCAACTCTAATTTCGCGCGGCAGGTTATCGATCGCATCAGTCTGAGGGTGCGAA
>DATNQS010000264.1:0-12037 GCA_036703925.1 Candidatus Sericytochromatia bacterium | reverse complement strand
GCTGGTAAGCTCCGAAAGCTACATCAGCCGTTTCTATACGCCGTACCCGAGTGCAAAGGTTGTTGAGTTTCTGTTCCGCCATCTGCTGGGTCGTGCGCCTGCTCAAGCTGAAACGGCTCACTACCAAACTCTGCTTGCTGGTCATGGGTTGAAAGCAGCAGTGGCAGCGATCGTTGATAGCCCTGAGTACGTCCGCTATTTTGGTGAGGATGTTGTGCCCTATAAGCGCATTCCTGCCGCCACGATAGGTAGCTAACGCTTTGGGTCATGCCAGGCAGACAGCTATCTGGTCAAACTTTAAGAGTTATCCTCACTCTTGAAGCGACACTTATTGCCTTACTCACTCAAGGCATCTAGCACCCTCCCCTGATCTAGTGGCAGATCAGGGGATTTTTGCTATCTAAGGTAGTTTCGGCAGCATTAACACCTGTAGGCTGCTAAAAATGGATATAAGTATTAGAGAGACGATCGCGCGTCTCATATCATTAGTTTTAATGCCATAGGCACAGAGGCAATCGGTCCAATGTGCAAGAACGTTGGCGTGCGGTTCGCGTGACCTCAGGCTGACGTGGTATCCAATACCGACTGGTCAAGGCGGTCTAACACTGCGCTGTCGATCGCTGGATCAAACTTACGTGCAAAGAACGCGCCAGACGCAGCAATCCTGTCTAGATCCTTAACTTTTAGGATTAAGGGGCGTCCCCTCTTGCTGCTGACATCGAAAAAGAAATGATCCTTGCCGTTGAGCTTCAGCTCGGGGTTGTTCGCTAAGACAGTATGCGGGTAAACTTCGCTCGGCACATTCATGCGGCTGAAATACAGCGCGGCCTCAGGATGAGACCGCGTGAATTCACAAAGGTAGCTAGCCGCACGGTATGAAAGGGTCATGTAGTACGAGCCGCCGAAGAGCGGAAATCCTTCTCCAACGATGTTAGTGCGATCGCGCAGCCCGATTTGCAGCGCATAACTGGTATCAAGACGAACCCAGGGCTGGATCTTGTGCAGCATGACACGTACGATTCCCAGCACCTTGCGCCACACCCACGCGGGTTCGGTGCGCGTAAACCGCCAGTAGTACTGATAGTGGTAGCGACTGTGGGCCTCATCGTATAGCCAGATGCCTCCACCCCGACCATGTTCGTCGAAGACTTGGTGATAGTCGATAAAGGCATCCACCTGTGTGCGCTCCAGCAGGCTCACAAACTCCCTTAGCGGGCGTACCGGGTAGCACTGCCCTGTCAAGTTAATCACCCAATCGAAACGAATCCCGAGTTCGTGCGCGCGTTCAAGCGCCGCGAGATAGGATGCCGGAAGTGAAAAGTCAATACGGCAACCGCTTGGGACGTTCACAATGTAGACATCGGTCAGCCCTTCAAATGCCACTAACTCAAGCATGAATGATTCCTGGTTGTGGCTGATCAAGACTACTCCCGAAGGGTCTGACTGCCGGATCGTCCGCACAAGCCGTACGATCTGAGGCAAATTCTTAAACGTTTGAATCAGATACAACACCCTCATTGTCTCCCCCTTAGGTATAGTTACCGTAATTACGAAGACGCTCGTCTTTAATTTCTAGAACACGCTTGCCATCTTTTACTAGTTGCGATCGCGAAAAATGTGTCACCTCCTAGACTTCATGCTAAAACACTACTGATCCACAACTCTACTGATAGTGTAGACTGTGATCTCTAGATGCTACATCTAGCAAAGCCCACCCTGTTTCAAAGAAGTGAGCGCTTGACCTATGGTTCGAGAACTTCATCAAGTTCGTGCCAAAAATAGCTTGCCAGCCAATCCTACCCCTGTGCAGGATTCAGGTTTTTTGTCTGGGCAGTTTCCTGAAACCGCTCCTACTGCCAATGCAGTCTTCTTCAGAACCTATAGCCGCCGTACTGAAAACCGTCGTGAACCGCTTGCAGACGTAATTCAGCGGACGACGCAAGGCTTGGTCGAGTTAGGGCACCTTACCCAGGAAGAAGCCGCGTTGATTCAACTGATGCAGCAGCAGCTTAAGAGCCTGCCTTCGGGACGCTGGCTGTGGGTAGGCGGCACAGTCTGGATCAACAAGCCAGAAAACTTTTCAGGAGCCTACAACTGCACTAGCACTAACGTCATCGACTGGCAGGCATTTGGGCTGATGATGGATCTTGCCATGATGGGCTGTGGCACCGGTGCCATTCTGGAACCACGCTATATCAGCCAACTGCCTGCCATTCGCAATCGTCTGTTAGTCCGTCTAGAGGGTGAAATCGGCACAACGCCTGCGGAGCAGCGATGCGATCGCACTCAGGTCACCATAGACGACCATGATGTGAAAATCCGCATTGGCGATAGCCGTCAGGGTTGGGTACAGTCTTACAAAGCCTTGCTGGAACTTTCGACCGATGAGCGGTTTACAGGCGATGTTTCTATCACCGTTAACGTTAGCGATGTCCGCGCCGAGGGTGAAGTGCTGAAAGGCTTTGGTGGCATGGCAAACCCTATTCGCCTCCCAGGGTTGTACGAACGCTGTGCAGCGCTGCTGAATAAAGCGATCGGTCGGCAGTTGACCTCTGTGGAATGCTGTTTGTTGATTGATGAAGCGGCTGCAACCGTTGTAGCAGGTAACATCCGACGATCGGCAGGGATGCGGCAGGGCGTGAGCAGTGATGAAGCATTTGCTATCGCCAAAGATAACCTTTGGCAACAAGATGATGCAGGCAACTGGCGCATTGACCCAGAGCGTGATGCCCTACGCATGGCAAACCATACCCGTGTGTATCACCACAAGCCGACGGAGCAAGAGTGTGTCGATGCTGTCCGCAAGCAATTCTATTCTGGCGAGGGGGCAATTCAGTATGCACCAGAGGCGATCGCCCGCTCGAACCGCGATTTGCTAACGACACCAGCACTCAGAGCTGACTTTCTAGCTGCCTACAATCAGGGCACCGCAGGCGAATGGCTGCAACAGCATGATCCCCAAATGTCTGTGGAGGAGCGAGAGCATCGTTTAGGACGCTATGGGCTGAATCCGTGTGGTGAAATCTTGGGTGCTGATTTCCATTGCAACCTTGCAGAAGTCCACCTGAATCAGCTCGATCCCAATAATCTAGATGAGCAAGCAAAGGCGTTTAAAGCCGCTGCTCTCTCTGTTGCCGCTCTGCTGAATCATCGCTTTGCCGAACCCCGCTATCAAAAATCGCGTGACCTCGACCCGATCGTTGGCGTTTCATTCACAGGTCTCTTCGATTTCTTTGTGCATGCGTTTGGAGTCGAGTGGCTGCGCTGGTGGGAAGCTGGCAGACCCGAGACGGTAGCAGGTTTAGAGTTTAAGCAAAAAGAGCAAGTGTTCCTATCGCGCTGGCGAGACACTGTAAATCAAGCGGTGTGGGAGTATTGCGATCGCCACCAACTAAAGCGTCCCAATCGTTGCACCACTGTGCAGCCAGCAGGCACCAAATCGTTGTTAACTGGAGCTAGCCCTGGTTGGCACCCACCGAAAGCCCAGCGCTTTATCCGGCGCATTACCTTCCGCAAGAATGATCCTGTAGCGTTGGCTTGTTTGGACTACGGTTATAACATTGTGCCGTCGCAGTCAGATAAGGATGAAAACGGCAATCTGTTAAATGATCCGTTTGATTCTCGCTGTACAGAATGGTTGGTGGAAATTCCCGTTGAGGTTTCCTGGGCAAACCTGCCTGGAGCCGATACGATCGCGATCGAAAAATTCTCCGCCCTCGCGCAGTTTGATTTTTATATGCAGGTGCAAACCTACTACACTGCACATAACACAAGCGCCACGATCGAACTGACCGAAGCCGAAGTTGAACCATTGGCAAAGCGCATCTACCAGGCGATCGCTAACGACGAAGGCTACATCAGTGCCGCTCTGTTAGCGCGGTTTGATGCACCCTTTCCGCGACTACCGTTTGAAAAAATCGACAAAGCAACGTTCGATCGTCGCCAGCAAGAGGTTAAGACAAAGCAACAAACCAGCGACTTTTATGCAGCCCTCAGCCGCTATGACTCTGGCTTTAGTCTGGCTGAAGGTCCCGCTGGCTGTGACAGCGACAAATGTATGCTGCCAGAGAAGAAGTAGTCAGGGGAAGGGAGTGAGAGGTTAGACAAAGCGCAGTCTTTTTACTAAAAACAGTCGGCATTCTCATACTGGCTCACTCCTTACCTGAAGCGAAAATGGCTCTTTACCTGCGAGACAAATTCGCTTCGCGTTACAATCACCAAAGAAACAACGGTCAGCGTTCAGACAATGCAGGCATCGCAAAGCATTTGCTATATACATTTGCTCTATAAATGTTGTCCGGCAGTTCAACGCTGATACAAGCTCAAATTCGTATCTTACAGGAGCCTTTCTCTGTGTTTCTTGATGAACTAACCCCCCTTTGGCAAGAGTTTTCGCAGCAACCTGTAGCATTTCTGGGTGGCTTTCTCTCTGGTGTCTTTCGCCTTAATCTGTCTGAAGATCCGGTAAAAAGCTGGCTTGATCAGCAAGCAGGCAGTACCACAACGTCATCAACATTTGGGGGCAATAATGGCAACAGCGGTGCGCCCAAGTCCATCTCGATCGATTAAAGTGTGCTGACCCACAGCCAATCGCCTCTACAGGTATCAGCTTTTTCAGAATGAGAGGGAAGCGATGTGCTATGACCTGCTTGTAGGGTTTTGCACAAATCCTACGCCTCCTCCATCTGATCATATATGACCATCTATGTTGGCAATTTGTCCTACCAGGCAACCTCAGAAGACCTGACCGAAGTCTTTGCTGAATCCAGCTCGGTTAAACGTGTGTCGCTTCCATCCGACGCGAAACGGGTCGCCTGTGTGGGTTCCCTTTGTGGAACTGGCTGAAGCGGCTCAGGAAGATGCTACGATCACCGAGCTAGACGGTGCTGAATGGATGGGTCGCCAGCTTAAAGTGAATAAAGCAAAACCCCGTGAAGAGGCTCGTAGCGCTGCGCGGTAAGACCAGTGCGATCGCTATTGTTGCGTCAGACTTAAACTTTGGGGCTTGAGGGCAGTTGTAAATCCTTCTGTACCCAAGATTTTGCCGCGTCTTAACCGTCAAACTTGCCCTATCTATGGCAATCTGTAAGAACAGAGACAAATTATCCTGTCTTGCTGCCAAGACTTAATTAATAGCGTATGCAAACTCTGCCTAGCCCACCAACTGCCACAACACCTCTTACCGCAACAACCGATACCACCATCCAGCGTCGTAAAACTCGCTCTGTGCCTGTAGGCAGCATTACGATCGGCGGTCAGCATCCTGTAGCTGTCCAGTCTATGATCAACGAAGACACGCTGGACATTGAGGGATCAGTTGCTGCGATTCGTCGCCTGCATGAAATTGGCTGCGAAATTGTGCGCGTGACCGTCCCTAGCATGGCGCACGCCAAGGCAATGGAGGAGATTAAGCGTCGGCTGCTTGCAACCTACCAACCTGTGCCACTGGTGGCAGATGTGCACCACAACGGGTTGAAAATTGCGCTCGAAGCCGCTAAGCACGTTGATAATGTGCGAATTAATCCAGGGCTGTATGTGTTTGAGAAGCCGAAGAGCGATCGCACTGAATATACCCAAACTGAGTTTGACGAAATCGGCGAGAAGATTCGTGAAACGCTAGAACCTCTTGTCATTTCGCTCCGCGACCAGAACAAATCCATGCGGATTGGTGTGAACCACGGTTCCTTGGCAGAACGCATGATGTTTACCTATGGCGACACGCCGGAAGGCATGGTTGAGTCGGCGCTGGAGTTCATCCGCATCTGCGAATCGCTCAATTATTACCATCTAGAACTTTCGCTCAAAGCCTCTAGAGTGCCCGTCATGCTTGCCGCTAATCGCCTTATGGTGCAGCGCATGAATGAATTGGGTATGGAGTACCCCTTGCACTTGGGTGTAACTGAAGCAGGCGATGGTGAGTATGGGCGTATTAAGTCTACTGCTGGCATCGGTACCCTTTTGGCAGAAGGCATTGGCGATACGATTCGCGTGTCTCTCACCGAAGCACCCGAAAAAGAGATCCCTGTCTGCTACAGCATTCTGCAAGCACTAGGGTTGCGGCGCACCATGGTGGAATATGTTGCCTGCCCATCGTGTGGACGCACGCTCTTTAATCTCGAAGAAGTGCTGCACAGAGTTCGGAATGCAACCAACCATCTCACTGGGTTAAATATTGCGGTCATGGGGTGCATTGTAAACGGGCCCGGCGAAATGGCAGACGCAGACTACGGCTATGTCGGCAAGCAAGCAGGCTGGATTTCGCTCTACCGTGGGCGTGATGAAATCAAAAAAGTACCCGAAGCACAAGGCGTTGAAGAGTTAATCAACCTGATTAAGTCGGATGGTTGTTGGGTTGATCCTTAAGCAAAGGATTGGGGAATGGCGCTGAGAATCGCTTCTAGCTATTCTGCTGCTAACGGAGTAAGAATCACGACCGCTATTTCAGGTCTAATAAGCCTGCTTCCTTCAGTTTGGGGTTGAAGCGAATTTCCACCTGAACGCCGCGAGCTTTCAGTACGTCCAGTATTTCTGCCTCAGCGCGTCGAGCCACCTGCTTGAGTACTTTCGTTTGCGTGAGTTCATCGATCGCCCCCGCATAGCTAGCCTGTTCTGCGGGTGTCATCTGCGCCTTCGCATCGATCGCCTGCGTCCACTTACTCTCATCAGCACTATTTCCTGATGGCACCGACCCGTTCTCGCTGATCCACGCTGTCCGAATTTCTTCCAGGATCGTGCGATTGGGGCGATCGATGGTCAGTACTTTTAGCCCATAACACTGATCTGGTTGACGGACTAAATGCTGCTTGAGGCTTAAATAAACATCGCGTGAGTAGCCAATATATTGCAGTGTTTGCTGTTGATCAAAAATGGCATATACGCCCACTTTGCCCTGAAATTGTTCCGGCAATTGACCACGATCGTCAATGTAGGTGAGAACTTCCAGACTGGAAAGATCTGGTGTATCAGTTTGGGAAGACATTTTGTAAAGAATGAAGATCAGGGATCAAGGATGAAGAGTTGCTTTTAGCCTACTTCTTCGGAGAAGCAAGCTACAGCATTAGCCTTTATCCTTTCTTACTAACCGTTGATGGCGAATGAAAGGATTACATTTGGCCTTAAGCCTTTCTCTTATTTAAGACTCATTGCCATGTCGATAAATCGCACAGAGCCGACTCGGCTTAAAGATTTTTGCCTTAAACATAAAATTGGGCGGCACGTTGATAATGACGTAGCCAGGAGTATTTTGAAATTTCTCGAACTCGGCTGGCATTCCTTTCGGCGTTGCTGCACTGTAGGGAACAGGTTGAAAGAGCAACTCGGTAAAGTCCACCGTTTGGCACTGTGCCTGTTGAGCAACCTGCTGGAGAAAAGGAGCGCTCGTGAGCAACTCAAACAACGCGGCTTTAGCGTCTGGGTCTAGAGTAAAACTGCTATCGAAGTGATCAATAATTTTGAGCGCCATGACAAAGCTGATTAGAAAACTGCTCAAGCTCTAGAATCGTATCCCTTTAGAGAACGCTTTGGATAAAAAGCTCGTAGAGAGGTTATACGTAACGTTCCTATAACCTCACGATGGCGGCTGGCTGCTAGCTTCCGGCACCGTTTGTCCCAGTTGGGGTTCATTACCAGAAAGCAGGCGTTGAATATTCGAACGGTGACGAAGGACTACATAGAGTCCGCCTAAAAGACCAAATAAAATGTAGGGCAACGGTTGATGGGTAAGCAACATGAAACCAGAAACTGCGATCGCTCCTGAGATCGAACTTAGCGATACAATCCTGGACGCTGCCAGCACAAGAGCAAACACTGCCAGCGTACCAATGCCGACTATCCAACTCATGGCTAGCAGCACACCTAAACTGGTTGCGACCGATTTTCCCCCAGTGAAGTTGAGAAAAACCGACTTGCTATGTCCCAATAGTGCTGCCATACCGGATAAAGTGACCATCCACGGCAACCAAAACGTTGTTTCTATGGCTGGAGGCAAAAACGCTTGAGCCTGAGCAAAGACGTAAAACCAGTGAACAAGCGCGATCGCCGCTGCCCCTTTAAAGACATCAATCAGCAGCACTACTAGGGCTGGAAATTTACCCACTGTGCGTAAGACATTCGTAGCGCCTGTCGAGCCAGACCCATGCTCTCGAATGTCAATGCCTTTCAATAGCCTCCCCGCCCAATACCCAGGTGGCATCGAGCCTAATAAGTACGCTCCCACTAGTAGCAACCCATTCAAGGCAACCCAAACTGCCATCGCTTGATTTCCTTAATGCATTAGGGCATCGCTCGTTGTACGCCACAAGCAGCGATCGCTCTAATAACTAACAACTAAGCACCTAACAACTTTAATACGAATAGGTCGGCACTTGAGGATTGGGCGCGAACGCTAACCAAAGTGGAAATTGTAGCAACGACAGACTGATCTCATCTTCCGTTTCGTCAATGATGATCAGGGGCAATAGTCCATCTTTTACCAGACGATCAGCTTTTTGTGTCAGCGGCATGGGGTCTTCAAACAAGCCAACACCTCGCTCTGGACCAAACTCACCCCGGGTAATGCCGAGACAATCTTGTAAACCTCGTCGCCATTCACCCAGCTGTTCAGGTGATTGGGCAAGCACTAAGGTACGCAGACGATCGCCATACAGGGTGTACAAAATCGAAATAGTCGCCGAGGCAATCAAAATATTCTGCAAACGGCTGCCGATTGTTCGCACTGCACCGCGTCCACCCTGAGTAAAGAACCAGTTGGAAACGCGATCGACATGAACGGGTTCAAAGGTACGTCGAAGCTGCCACGCAGAGCCATAATAGTCGGGACGATTCCGGTACTGATCCAGCAGATTGCGAATTTTCTTCGCTTGCTCTTGAAAACCTTGTTCACCAAATTGGGATGCAGTCGTTTGCTGCGATGACGATTCTTTAACGGCGGCTCGATCGACCGCTTTTACAGCAGTGCCAGGTTGTGGCAACTCCAACTGTTCTGCCGCGAGTGCCAAGTCTTGCAGACTACCAACCAGGTAGTCTTTAAAGCTTTGCACCCGAATTGCCAGATCTTGTGACACTCCAGCAAAAGTCGTTCGCATTTCGTTGCGAACCCGTTCTTGGCGGCGCTCAAGTTGCTCGACGCTAACCTGAAGTGCCTGTTTACGTTGCTCCAATTCTTTCAATCCTTCCTGCACCAGCTGCCCCAAAGCTGCCTGCGATGCTGCCGTCTCCTCTTGAAGACGAACTTGTGAAGCCTGTAGTGTGGCAATTTCTCGTCTTAAGGCTTGTTCACGCCGTTGGAGATCGGCGACCCGTTGTTCCATCTCTGTCACAGTTGATGGGGTTGAGGCGCTGGATGATGGTGCCTGCTCCACCTCAATTCGCTCTACCAATGGCAGTTTTTCCTCTTCAATCAGTGCCTGGGCAGACGCTTCCTGAATACCAAGAGGCTCCGACGTTGAGCGATCGCTTGTCTCTTCAAAGATTGGTTTGGCAAGGTCAAAGGTCGCGGATGCTTCAGGCTGGTAGTTCTCTCTACCCGTCGTCGTTGGCAATTCGTCTGAGTTCATATGCAATGCAGTTTTAAGTTGTTGATCACTAGTCGCCAGCAAGACTGAGAGCCTTCTATCGAGCAACTGTACAACTAGCGCTTAGGAAAGACGAGGGCAACGAGCTTCCAGGCAAGCCTGTAGCGCTTTAGGGTCAAAGAGAATGGGTAGAAAGTGGATGCTGTTGACCTCTCTAAAGTAAAAGAGAATCGGCACAGGCGACCAAAAAATGCGCCAGTTTTGCCAATCCTGGTAAGGGAAGCGGCGAATCAGCGTTTGCCCCCGTTCAATGTCCAATGCCGTCTCGGTAAAGGAAAGTCGCAATGTCGCGGCTTGAACCAGCAGAAAAAACCCAAACAGCGCGATCGCCACACTAACCCACACCTGTACAAAAAACAGAGGAATAGCCAAGAACACAATGGCGATCGGCAGATTGTAGCTGGGTGATAGCACGATCGTTTCCGCAGAAGCAGTCGAGGCGGCAGTTGTCGTCACAATTACTCCCACTGTTCAAATCTATATTGCTCTTATGCCTCTATTCTATGCTGAACGGTTCGATGCTGAACTACTAGCCCTTTCAGATTGAGAGGAAGCACAGCTAGGACTGTCACCTTATGCAAGATGGGGACTCAGAAAACCCTCTAGCTTTTGCTTGCTAATTGCGCCTTCAGTTGACTCCAGGACTTCTCCGGTTTTGAACAATCGGAACGCAGGGACACCCTCAATTTTGTATGTTGCAACGGCAGTAGGGTTAGGGTCTACCTCCATTTTGACAATCTTGAGGCGATCGCCGTAGGTCGTTGCTATCCCATTTACTACCGCTGTCATCAGACGACACGGACCACACCAGCTTGCCCAGAAATACACTAGGACGGGTTGGGTCGCCTGCAAAACCTCTGCTTCAAACTCCGTGTCCGAAATTGTAATGACGCTACTCATGCCCGTTCTACAACCATGTCAACAAAATAATGCTTCCGTATTCTGGCGTGTTTTGCCGTTTTAAGGCAAATAGAAACGGCTAAAGGTAAAACAGTCTTATCCTTTAGCCGTTCTTCTTACAGTTGCGCTCTACAACTGGTCGAGCTTTGTCTTTAAGTCTTCAAGTTCAGCATCGACAGCGGGATCTGCGGCGGCAGTTGCTGAAGCTTGAGCAGTCGTTGGCGCTGCTGTTGCGGTACCAGGAAGCTGAGCCTGTGTCTGAGGTGTTGCTGGTCCCAATAATTGCGCCTTCATTGCTGCCAGTTCATCATCAACACCATTACCGGATTCCAGCAACGCAAACTGACTCTCCAGATCTGCACCTGCAAGTTCTGCTGAGGCTTGCGATCGAGCCTCCATTTGCAGCACCTTGTCTTCCATGCGTTCAAAAGCACCCATCGCGCTGCCAGTACCCAGGCGGCCTACTGTGCTTTGCAGCTGCTCATTGGCTTTGGCAGCACTTGCCCGCGCTTTGAGCATATCCTTCTTGGTTTTGGCTTCTGAAATTTTGCCTTCTAGAGCAATCAGGTTTCGCTTGAGTGTATCAACCATCGTCACCTGTTGATCAAGCTGAGTCTTAAGGCTGGCGGCTGTTTCG
This sequence comes from Candidatus Sericytochromatia bacterium, assembly GCA_036703925.1. Taxonomy (GTDB): domain Bacteria; phylum Cyanobacteriota; class Cyanobacteriia; order Leptolyngbyales; family Leptolyngbyaceae; genus Stenomitos. The sequence continues at coordinate 928 of DATNQS010000264.1, read as the reverse complement.
CTGTTAGTTTTCTTACGAACGAGAGCTTCTCGCGCCAAATTCTCATCACCTTTTTGGAGGGCTAACTGCGCCCGTTGTTGCCAGTTATTTGCTTCGGTTTGAGCCTGATTGTACTGCTGCTGGCTACGCTTTTGGCTGGCGATCGCGCTGGCAACGGCTTGCCGTAGCTGCACCAGATCCTCCTGCATGTCAATGACAGTCTGTTCAAGAATTTTTTCGGGGTCTTCCGCCTTGCTGACGACATCATTCAGATTGGCTCTCACAACCCGGCTCACACGGTCAAATAATCCCATGACATTCCTTTCCTTTCTGCGGTGTACAAGATTAGCAGTACAGGCTGAGACACTCACCTGTCGATCGCTCCGATCACATTTTAAGCAATGACTATTTGATAACTTCTGCGGTCAATCCTTCCACTACAGAACAAAAATAAATAGCCTCGACTCTAGTGTAGAAACTCTCAAGCACGATCGCATCGATCGCAAAGGATTTTTTAAGAGATGCAATCGTGTTGAGCCTAGAAAACTAGCATAGCAATGAAGCACCCTGAAAGGTTGGATCACCACAATAGTACAAACCTCTTGCCAGTCCGAGACTTTACCACTGAGGTACGGCTCACTGTCAGTACGATTATTTGGCTGTTAAAGTAACTCTTAAGTAAGCTAGCAAGCTTATCCGTACGTGAAATCGTCTAGAAACGCCTCTAAGTTGCTGCTAAAGGTATGTTTCCAAACACCAACACTGCTTTGTTGCCGCTGTGCCCACTCGGCTTCTAATGCAAAGCGGCTATTCGCATCCAGCGCTTGAAACAATATCCATTTACCAAGCACTGTGGCACGCTGAATGCCTGCGACCAGGGCTGCAATACCGTATGCATCCAATGAGCCAACCCACAATAAATCGACAATAACACCGTCCGTTGCTTGCT
>DATNQS010000263.1:0-8510 GCA_036703925.1 Candidatus Sericytochromatia bacterium | reverse complement strand
GCCCGAAACAGTTCGTTGACCATTTCCTGGTCTTCGATGGTGCTTTGCAGATTGAGCACACCTTGCTCGATCGTATTGAGGTGGTCTTTTGCCTCCTCAATGAAGTAGCCCATGATTCGCTGTTGCTGTTCAGGCTGCATGGCAGTATCCTATCTCTCTGGAAAGTATGATGATTGCTACCGAAACGCATGGTGCGCTCTACCAAATCGATCGCACTCAGGGTCTTGATCAGGAAACCTTAGTCGTGGTGTGTCTAGCTTGAAGCCTTACGAACCGCTATCCAGACTGACAGCAACGATGTAAACGAGGCTCATATAAGCCAGTTCGCATAACACACCTGAATTGCTCTACTGTACCTGATACATCTCAAATTGACACCTGACGTTGAGCGCTGTGGTCTAACGCTATTTGCGCTCGATCGTTTCAACGCGGAACCGTTCTACAGACGTAAGTAGATCGCGGGCAACACCCACCAGGTTTTGCAGCGAACCAGACACTCTCTGAGCCTCCTGAGAGGTTTCCTGAGCGGTCAACTCAACCGATTGCATGACCTGCGCGACCGCACGTGAGGTTTCAGTTTGCTCAACAGTGTCCGCTGTAATCGATCGCACCAGTACATCAATTCGGTTAGAGACCTGAATGATGTCTTCCAGCGATCGCTTCGCCTGTTCTGCTAATCGAGTGCCTTCAATAACCTGCTGCGTCCCTTCCTCCATTGCGGTCATTACAGAGCCCGTTTCACCCTGAATTTGCAACACAATTTGTTCGATTTCTTTCGACGCTTTGGCGGCACGGTCAGCTAACTGTCGCACCTCGTCAGCAACGATCGCGAACCCACGACCCGCCTCGCCTGCCCGTGCTGCTTCAATACTGGCGTTAAGTGCCAACAAGTTGGTACGAGAGGCAATCTGCGAAATCAAAGCGACGATCTTAGAAATCTCTTGCGATGATTCTGCAAGTCGTTTCACTTTGCGCGTGGTTTCCGCCACCGTTTCGCGGATTTCGAGGATACCTGCCACAGTCCGTTCTACCGCTTCCCCACCTTTAAGTGCGGTTGCAGATGCCGATCGTGCGACCTCCTCCGCTTCACGGGCGCTTTCTGCCACGCGTTGAATCGAGTCGGTCATCACCTGCACCGAGTTCAACGTGACCGCAAGCTCTTCTGCCTGCCGGAGCGCATCAGATGACAAACTACGGGCAAACATTTCGTTGTCGGTCGAGCCTTTACTAACCTGCCGCGCTGCCACTTTCACCTGTTGCACAATTTCTCGCAGGTTTTGAATCGTCAGGTTAAACGAGTCAGCAACGGCACCCAGCACGTCTGCCGTTACCTCTGCCTGCACCGTCAAGTCACCACGAGCTGCGCCTTCCACATCGTCTAGCAGTCGAATTACCTGACGCTGCAAATCTTCCTTCGCTTGCTCTTGCTCCTCTGCCTTGCGTTGCGCTTCACTGGTAGTGGTAAGAATGACCCGTGCCATCTGGTTGAAGCCCGAAGAGAGATGACCAAATTCATCTTCGGTGTAAACCGTAGCACGAGCATTCAAGTTGCCTTGACAAACTGAATTAAATTGCGCTTGCAAATCATCCGTCGATTGCCTGATTTTCTTAGCAGTAAACTGCCCCACAGCAAAGGCTGCCATCCCACCCGATAAACCACCTACTAAAGCCATTGCCCAGCCAGTGCTCTGAAGTCGCGAAATAACCGCGCTAGAGAGTTCCTTCTCTCGAGGTGTAGCATTCTCCCCCGTGCCAGGTAGCGTACTAGTAGAGATAAGATTCACCACCGCCACTGCCACTGCTGAAAAGATCCCAGCCGTGACCGCAGTGTAGAACTGCTTACGTTCAATGGGTGCGTTCTCTAGAAACGCTAGTGCCCCTTGCTCAACGCTGGGACTAGGTTCAATTCCTTGCTGGTCAGACTGAGTAAACGTTGGTACCTGATCGGACGTACTGGAGATGCTAAAGACTTCATCATCTGAGATAGTAGAACGGGTGCCGTTACTGCCAAAGCTCATGGAGTCAAAGTCACCAGCAGTACTAGCACTACTTGCTAAAGCACCGCTTCCTGGTAAATCAAAACCAGCCTTGACAGACGGGCTTGTAAAACCAGCAGAATTTTCCGAAAGGTCAAAATCGGCGAGATTGCCAAGATCATCAAATTCGTCAAACTCATCTAGAAAATCGGCGCTGGTTTGCCTAACACTACCAGGATCTGCATTGGTACGATCGCTATAGAGGGAGTCTGGTGACTCTTGTGTAAACCCGCTGGCTGCCCCAAACGTTTGATCACTCTCATACACCCCTGTACTACCCATAAACAGAGTCTCATCTTCAGTGATGCGGTGATTACTGCTGTTACTAGCTGCATCTAAAGGGGTAGTAGAGCGATCGTCCCTACGATCGTTTTCAACCGTGTAAGATGGCTGATCGATCGGTGATGCGCCTGGTAAATCCAGTGGTGCAAACGCATCATCAAACTCGTCTAGAGCGGCAGCAAACTGGTCATTGTTGGGAGCGGATGTGCCATAGCTTGACGCACCATAGTTCGACGTGCCGTAATCAGGCGTGCTGAAATCGGGTACATCAAAATCGATCGCGCTGGGTGTGCTACCGCTGTCAAAGTTCAGCGGTTCTGCGGGCGGCATCTGCGAGAACACATCATCTTGCGGATGATCCAGTGCTGCATCGACTGAGAATGGATCAGAGAGGGAATCAAAACTGTCTAAGGAATTGGCATCCTGTAGCTGCGTACCATTATCAAGCGGGCTGGCGAACGGCTCGTGCGCTAGCGACGCAAAATCCTGCCCGTATGTGTCTGATGCAGAGTTAAAGCTGGAGTCGAAGTTTGAGTCAAAATTGGGGTCAAAGCTAAGATCATCAGCACCGAACGCATCGTCAAACTCATTACCTAAATCCAGATTGCTGATGCCCAGGTTATCATCCTGATCCCAATCCGTAGACGGAGTGGCTGGTTCAGATGACGCATAGGCATCGGACGCGATCGCGCCACCAAAGCCATTCTCACCCGCATCGCCTGCCTGACTATCAATATACGCTAGACCATCGTTGGCGTAGTTAATAAATTCCTGGTCGGCTGTTAGCCCCAGAACTGATTGGTATTGGTCTCTAGCGATCGCGAACTGCTGTAGCCCGTAGCAATAGACATGACCACGTAGCAACGATGCGCTGGGGTCTTCAGGAAATTCTTTAATAAGGCGATCGACGATTTCCGCCGCTTCCTCATAATTGCCCTGCACATATGCCTTTTGCGCTTGCTGATATTCTTGTGCGTATTCAGTGCCGGTTGCCATTTGCCTCCTCCCAGTTGCGTATTGAGTGCTGTAGCTTAGGCATAGCGGAGGTTCTACGACGTACGGCTTGGCTCTGACCAACACCGCACTCAATCCGCGTGACTTGTTTCTCAGTTTTACTGCTAGTTCGTGTTTTTTTCACGTCAATTTCTCTCCTAGGCTGCCCATCGAGCGGATCGCAGAATGGCAATCTGATCTAATAGTCGGAGAAACTTATTTGCTTGTGCATCTAAAACCCACTCACCACGTAGAAACGGAGCAACGCTATCGGGCACATTGGTTGACATCTGCACCTCCTCAATATCCAGCCAGTCCATACCAACGATGCAATCGACCGCTAAACCTAGCATAATGTCCTGGTCTTCGACAGCAATAACTTGAACTTCTGGTTTATCTGTATTCAATGGCGTTGGATCGCCCAAGAATTGACCGAGATCGGCAACCCAAACGACTCGTCCGCGTACATTAAGAGTACCCAGAAGCAGTGGTGAAACATTCGGCACGGGCGTAATCCGATCAGGCGATGGCGACAATACCTCTCGAATCCCCATCGCCGGTAGCGCAAATTCACTCCCTGATGTGATGTAAAACCGCAAGTGCAGTTCACCTTCAGGACTTTCTAACTCCTGAAATTCGGGTGCCTGATCTTGCCCTCTGCCCGTTAAAAAATCTGGATTGCCGACCATCGCTTTTGCTTAACCCCGCAACAATTGCTTGACTGTTCCCACTAATTCGGTCGGCTGAAAAGGTTTGGCAATATAAGCATCAGCGCCCTGTTTCATGCCCCAGTAGCGATCGAACTCTTCCCCTTTGGATGAACACATGACAACGGGCACATCTTGAGTCTTAGGGTCGGCTTTAAGGCGACGGCAGACTTCATAACCATTCATGCGCGGCATTACAATATCCAGCACCACTAGATCAGGTCGATGTCCTTGAATTTTTTCTAATGCCTCAACGCCATCACCAGCTACCGTCACACTTAAACCACTCCCCTTTAAGAGATCGGTAATCATCTCTCGTTGAGTCACACTATCTTCCACGACCAGAACTGTACTCATATTCCTTTCCCTGCTTGCCGGCTGAAACGTTAACGGGAAGACCCAACGCTATTCACCTTAGTATTCACCCTAAAACTATGTAATCCATAAAGTATCCTCGATTTAGCGCTAAACGGATGTCAATGTTGAGTCAGCATCCGTCCAATCAATTTCTAGCTCATTGTCCACATGACTGAGTGCATCGTTGTGCTGACTACTGTATTGTTCGCCTGCACCAATGTACTTTTCAACCAACATCAAAAGCTCGCTTTCTCCGAAGGGTTTTGTTAAGTAATCAGTTGCACCGACCATCTTGGCTTTCACGCGATCAATAAAGCCATCTTTGCCCGTTAGCATCACGATCGGAATTTGACGAAACGCGGTGGACTTCCGCAGCATGGCGCAGATTTCATACCCATCCAATTCGGGCATTGCAATATCGCAAAGAATCAAGTCAGGCCTGAGCTGAAAGACAAGGCTGAGTGCCTTCAACGGGTTGCCGATCGCCGTTGCTTCATAGCTATGTTGCCGCAAAATGTGCTCCACCGTTTCTCGTACCGTCACGCCATCGTCAATGCAAACAACCCTTAACGGTCTAGGTTCGGGCAGTCGCCCAAATTCTCTAGAACGCGCTGGCTTCACACCGCTACTCGAGTCATTTTCTTTGGTAGTACCATAAATTAGTTGAATTACACCCTTCTGTACATAAGGATAGATTGCCCGCGCCACGGTTAAACTATCGCGATTCAAATAACGTGCAATTTGACGAATCGACGTTTTACCATCAGCATAGCGGTCTAAAGTTGCCAGCGTGCGTTTAGACAGCGTTTCTTGGAGCAAGGCAAGGTCTGCGATCGCGGGACACTGATCGGGCGACTGAATATGGGGATGAAACTGCTTCCATTCCTGCACTTGCTTCATAATTTTTGTCAGTAGAGGTGTCATCTCCAGCGTGGTCAACTGTGGTGAAAGTGCTGGTCCCAACTCAAAGATGAAAGAACCCTGGTGCAGGCTTAACAGGTCAAACAGCGTCTCATGCACCATACTTTGAATAATGCTGCGACCCTGTGCTGGGGTTAGGGTGTGGTTTTCAAGCAGTGCCCACAAATAGCCGTACTCTGGTGCATTGGTGGTGGCAATCGACGGCACCACCAGACTACTCAGCATCGCCTCTGCCCGATAGCGCCGGAGATAATCTGACAGACGCGACAAACTGGTGGCGCGATCGGCTGCATAGACAATCTCTCCATTCAAGAAAAAAACAAACCAATACTGCTCTGCCAGCGCTTTTGACGCACGCACATCTTGCACATAAACCATGCCAGGGTTGCCCATGCCACTGGGTTGCGATGGATACGCTTCGACAAAAAGCTCACCGGTTCGCTGCCCCAACTCAATGAGTTGCAGAATGCTACGAATGTCAATTTCATTCAACTTCCCCTGCATGAAACTCCAGCCTTTTCCTCAAACGCTTGGAACTTGTTTCGATTCAGGCATCTTTTGCAGCAGTAGTCGCTTGGCAAAGAATTTCTGATGCGCCAGCCGCTGACTGGCTAAGACAACTGGCTGATACAACTTTTATACTCCCCCTTGATACCTTTATCGATTGAATCCTCAGTTTTCCCAACTTCTGAATGTTCCACCCAGCGATCGCTCGGTTCGCCTGCTTGGCTGTTCGGCTGCCTTAACATCGCGTAGTAGGGGCACTCTTCGCCTTCCGCCGATTTGAAGAACAGAGATGTCTGACGGTAAAGACTTACCGTTTCCTACGTTACAGTTCTTTACTGCCCCTACCGTAGGATCCTTACGTGTAATACCTTAGCTTGCCTGAAAAGCTGCTAGCTTTACGGATGGCAAAATGGCATACTCAGGGATTAGAGTGCTAATGGGTGCAATTAGCGTTAACTTCGAGTACGTTTAAGAGAAATATCGTAAGAGAAATATTGGTGCCTAAAAGAGGAGTCTAACCTAGAATAGCAGGGTAAAGACTGACCGATCTGCTGACAAAGATGGTCTGTCTTGGCTTTCAGCAATGCTAGTCTGTGGTATGGATACTTTGATGCAGGCATGGTTCGTAGATCTACAACGCTGTAGTTCTTAATTTGAGCATTGCAGTCAACATCGTGCGTTATAAACTAGGTTGAACACAAAGGCATACGGTAGCTAATGACGTTGATTGAACGTTGGCGCACTGGCATCAAACAACCAGATTGGCACGATCGCGACTAGATATAAGGATTGTTTTGCTAGGGTTGTCTGATTACACTAGGTTTAGTGGCTTTGGTCAGACTATTCCAAACTAGTCTATTGGAAACGAGATTGCTCAAGCGGCGATCGAGATTGGGCACAGACACAGAAGAGGATTATCAGCGTGCTGTATCTTGCAGAAGTACAAAAAAAGAGCGGTGGCTTGCTGGGTGGCGGCAAGGCAGAGTTGAAGCTGCTTGCTTGCCAGCGGTCTGAACAAAGCTGGAGTGCAGTGCCTAGTGAAGAAGTCATTGGTTGCGATGAGGCCAACAACTACAATGGTGGCGCTCTGGTACTGGTTGACCTTACAGCCAACAAGCAAGTGCAGCGTGTCCAGGAAGCGGGACGGCAACTGGTTAGTATTCTCCAGAACTTTTCGCGACTGCAAGAAAAGTTTAAGACACAAGAAGAAGAGATTGAACAATGGAAGCAGTCTCTGACGTATCAGAGTCAGGAACTCAATCGTCGGGAAATGGAGATGGAAACCCGACGCGAGCAACTCCAGCAAATGGAGGACGACTTTGAGCAGCTAGAGCAGCAGCGCCAAGAGTTTGAAACCCTGCGTGATGAAGTGAACCAGCAGCGCGATGAATTTGAGCGCAACCGTCAGGAGCTAGAAGGAGCCTGGAATCATCTGCGTGGTGAGATGGGTCGCCTAGAAGAGCGACAGGCAGAGTTTCAGCAGACCACCTTTCTCGACGATGATCAGGCACGCATTATTCAAGACTTGCTGAATCGGTTGGCAAGCGCAGTACCTTCTACAGATTTGGTACGGGACCAACTGAACGCGTCGGTAGAAATTCTGACGCATCAACAAAACATGCTCAATCAGCAGTGGCAGAATTTGGAACAACAGCGCTCGACCGCGCAGCAGTTGCAGGACGAAGCCGATCGCCAAACTCAAGATATTCACCAGCGTTGGCACGAGTGGAACCAGGCGCAAGAGTCGCTAGAACAAGGGCGGGCAGAACTAAAGGTACAGCAAACGTCGCTCAACGTGCGGCAAGAGTACGCCCGGATGCTAGGTATACAAATTCAAAATCAAGAGGATCTACATCAGCAGCTTTACGGTTTGGCTGACAGCTCTGATAAGGTCAAGATTGGGCAGAAAGTGGATGTTGAAGCCCTTGAGAAGCTGCCGATCGACGAACTGCAAAAGGTCGTTAGCGATCTAGAGCGCGATTTGCAGAAGCTCTCTCAGTTTGTGGAAAGCCAAGAAGAGGAACTGCGTTATAAGCAGCAAGAGCTTGATGACCTACAAGCGAAGATCCAATCAGCTAATGAGTACGATCGTCTCAACCTGGAGAACGAGCTGGCAGACGAGCAAGACGGCTATCAAATGCTCAACGAAACTCTGGTTGGTCAGCGCCGTAACCTGCGAGAACGCGACGGGCTCTTGAGCCAGCACCGCGCCGTGCTGCTCCGCCGTCAGGGCAATGCTGATCCAGCGACACAAGAAAACGACATTGACTTGGGACCGATCCTGAGCCAAATCGAAGCCCAACGGCAGCAGCAAGTCGAAGAACTCCAAAAGCTGGAGAGCCAAATTGAACAAATGCGCGGCGCGATCGACCAGGCGCAGGTCATGGTCAATACGCAGGCAACGGAGCAAGAGAACAAGCGCAACGAACTTAAACAGTTAGAACAAGCTCTACTCGATCGCCGTTCTGCTGCTGCTGAAACCTGGGGTCGCGTGAACCTCTACCAGGAAATGCTTCAGCCCATTCAAGACAATGTTGATGGTCTGCGGCAACGGCTTGACAGCATCGCAGGTACAGTCACTCAGTTTCAGGAGACGGGAGAGCATCAGGGGCAGGCGATCGCTGAAATGCGACAAATCCTCGCTAACCTTACTAGCACTCCAGAATTAGCCGCATCTTAAGAACTAATTTCGGGTAGTAAACTACTT
>DATNQS010000262.1:0-12008 GCA_036703925.1 Candidatus Sericytochromatia bacterium | reverse complement strand
GCAGTCTAGAAGCCTGCCCTACAGTTTCCACCACAATCCCAGGAGAACCTAGATTTTTTGATGTACTGCGGGTATTGCAAACAAATAGCACAGGTATAATTACTGGGATAACCGAAGAGAAATATAAATAACGTTGTGATTTGAAACAAACGGTTGTATCAATAGGCTAAAAGAGAGCCTGTACGTGTTCTGATTGAACGTGCCAGTTTCCACAAAGCTCACCTAACACTGAGACACCCCTAGAAAAACCTTTAAAACACGCCTTGGGATTCGGTTCATTTCAGCATTGGTCTATCTTCTCGCCCGCAGATAAGTGGAAGAAACGGCAGAATAACCCACTCTCAACTGGTTTACAGATGAGGATTTGTCTCCTGAACTCAATAGTGAGGCTCTACTGTTGCATTTAGGTGCAATGTGTCTAACTAACGCCTATGCACCTGACCACCGAGAGGTTATTTGTTGGGAACAAAAGGTTGTTTGTAGCAGGTGATGGTTCACGTTATGCCGCTCGTTCCTTAGTTGGGACACAACTGACAGTCTATCTGTCAACTCAAAGCGATGGTAGCGGAAGGTGATTCGTAAAAGATGGTTTGAGTCTGGAATCGCTAGCAGCACTTGACAATAGATAGAGAGTTGCTGGGCAAGGGCTAATAACATTGCAGGCATTACAAAACCGGGCGTTACAGTTGTCCACTGGCGATCGCTGACGTTTAGTGCAGTCGTTATTGAGTTAAATTCAACGCAGTTATTGAGATGGCGATCGCAACCGAAAAGCTGGATTTAACGACGATTTAAGGCTGCCAGCATCAAACGCTGGCGTATTTGGGGATTTAGTCAAAGGAGATTGCTGCCATTTATGAGTTGAAACTGTGAAGCGTGTTGACGTTGCTGAGACCAACCCGCAGGCAGCAAACAACAGCAAGCCGCTTGGTAAGCTACCGCTCTACTCACGCTGCAACACAAAGAAAAACGGCTGTTCCATACCCTTAAGATCCATAACGCTAAATACAGTCTGTGCATCAACCTGGCGGAAAATGTCGTTGATTGGGAGATTGTCATAAAGCATCGCTGCACTCTCTTTGCCCCGATAGTGGATTAAGCGAAGACGTGCTGTCGAACTACTGGTACTTAGCAACGGTAGGCACAACTGGAAAAAACGCCCAATAGCCTGCGACTGGGGGACTGGCAGCCGCTCAAGCCAACTGATAGCTGGCAGAAGCCAGAGTGGATTCACGCTGGTTGTGCCACCACTTAGGGTCTGGAATACTAGCGGATGGACATGCTCTGCGTTAACAAACCGCTTACCGTGCCAGTGATACGCCTCAAGGACACCATCAAGGGGGTGATTGGTCGGGAAGCTCACACCTTTCCAGTTCCCAAACATAAAGCTGACGGACATGGGTTCGAGGCGATCGAAAATGGTCCAGGCTTCAGCAGTGCTAGCACTGCCGATAGTCATAGCTTCCGAAAAGGTCTTCATGCGTATGCTCTCTACTAGTACCGAATTGCTTGGGCGCTTATACCAATTCCCTTTTGACATGCTACAAAGCAAGATCCCTCCTGCCTGCGGCTTTCCTTCCTAAGGAGGATTAAAGGGGAGCAATTGGGGGAATCTGTAGCCAGCACTTTTTGAATTGGTATTGCTCCTATTATGAGACCCGCTAGCAGCATCAAGATGGCAGGCAGTACAGCGTTTGCCAAAATCGGTCATTTTCAGCAGAATTGGATGTGCTTAGTTGCTGTTTGGGGTCAACGGCTCATTAACGTCAAGGTCTAGTCGTTGGGCAAAGCGTCATGAGCTTTCCTTACAGGCAGTCGATGCCAGGGTCGCTGCACTTATGGCAGAGATGGGTCAAGAGCGTTGAGCCGCTTTAGCTGCCTTCTTTCAGGGGTTGCGTCAACTAGGGCAGGAGCGAAGAGAGCTGATCCTAGGCGTTAGCATTCTCGGGGTACTGACTTACGCTTGGGGTAACGTTCAACCAACTATCCTGAGCCTGTCTCCTAGCTCTTTATAGTCCTAAGAGAACCGCTACGTATCCTCTAGGGCAGAGAGTAGCGATCGCACCAACCCAAGCGAGTACGCTCTTAAAAGTCCCTTGCTGGATGTTGCTGAGACTGCTGAGTCTAGCCGCGATCGCGGCTCATCACTTAAGCTAGACCAGCTTCTTAAACTCGCTTGCACTTTTTTGTCCGCGAGGCGCTCAACCCTTAGACTAGCAAACTCTTTGTGGCTGGTTGGCTGCGATCACAATACGGGCACACGCTTCTGCATCAGACAACGCCTGGTGGTGCTCTAACTCGATGCCCAGGTATTCACAAACATCTGGCAGTTTTGTCGGATGAAGGTTCCAGGTCTTGCGGGCCAGTTGCACCGTACAAACAAAGGGCTGTAGCGGTCGTGGCATGCCATAAAAGTCACAACAAGCGTAAAGCACACCTTTATCAAAGGAGGCGTTGTGGGCGGCTAGAAAAGCAGCACCCTGCAAGAGGGGCTGGAGCGAAGTCCATAATTCACCGAAAGTAGGTTCGTCTGCCACATCTTGCCACCGAATGCCGTGAATATGGGCAAACCGGAAGGTTACACGAGGGGGCCGTATCAAATAATGCACCCGTTGCACAAGGCGATCGTCTTCCACACGGATCAAGCCTACAGAGCAGGCACTGTCACGACCGTGATCAGCGGTCTCAAAGTCCAAAGCAACAAAAGTCGTCATGAGGCAGTCATCCAGAGCCGTTAAAGCAAACATCACTTCATGATCATGCCCAAATGAGGCTAGATCTCACAGGTGCAGCCAGTTATCAAGTAACAATACAACTGGGCTCTTCCGAGCTTTTGAGCCGCCCACTCACCCCTAGATCACCATGCATCGCCACAAGGTAAGAGCCAAAGCTTGAAAGCTTCCAGTCATTTCTAGGCTTGCCTTTGTCGCTTCTCGCCTCCAGGAAGCAGTCCTCTATGTAGATGTTTCCACTGTTTTGACAGGCAATCCTAGCGTGATCGATGGCGTCTTCAAAGCGCTCGTATTTTTGGTAGCCACGTAGCGGCATCAACTCACAGGCTGTTTAAGATTTAAAGCCAGCTTGCTTGAGGCCACGAATGCGATCGCGCAAAATGATCTGCAAAATGGGATGATGGTGGAGACAACGTGAGGGATTTAACATGACTTGGCTGGTGCAGGTTCTAGAAATCACGGATGAACATGGTCACGGTACGGACAAATATCGGCAAGTGGCTCGCTCCGATGGCGAAGGTGGGATGCATCCGCTTTGCGAGCATCAGCATGACTCCATCGACGAGGCTGAAAACTGTCCTGAAGCGATAGCAAAAACGGAAGAAATTACGGGCATCCCAGACGGTGGTAGCGCTGATCGTGCGGCCCAGCTGGAGGCAGAAGCAGAACGAATGCTGGCTGAGGCGGCGCAATTGAAAGAGCAAGATGAAGCGTCAAAGACCTGAGACCGAGACCTAGAGAGTCGTGCGATCGCTCCGTGACCTTGGTAAGAGCGGTCAAAATTGTTGTCAGTATGGGTCAGTCCTCAATGACTTTGGGTCGTAGTGGCAGGTGCGATCAACACTTGCTGCCAAAGCAAGGAGCGCCCTCGCAACACTCCCTGCTCAACTTCTGTCTATACCCACTCCTAGCGAAAAACTCTAGAGCCAACTCCTTGAGCTGCTCGCGTGGTCATTTCCAGGTGACATGAGCGAGCAGCTCTGGTATCCATGCATCCTGCTTGATGCCTAGCGTTAGCAGCCATGCTTTGCAAGCCTCTGTCGCCTTACAACCAGAGCCAACACTGTAGCGCTTCGCTAAACCAAAACGAGCGCGCAGGCTGGCTTTCAAGGCAGCGATCGCCCTTGTGTTGACCGCTTGCTGTGTGGTTGTTCGCTCCAGTGTTACTTGCGTCTGCTGAGGCTGCGGGTGTGAGTCTTACAACAGCACTGGCAGCCCGTTCTCAATATCAACCACGCCTTTAAGGGGCACTTGCATAGGCGTAGCATTACCCATCACGGTAATTTCCCACTCCAGCAGCGCAGCGGTTGGATCCGGTTCGCCGACCGCTAAGGACCAATAGTTTTCCGCCAAAAAACTGGCCGACTGCCGCAACTCATAAGCCACCCGTGCCGAAACCTGAAACTCGCTAAAATCATCCAACCCGTGAATCACATCACTGGCTGTCTTCTGAGCTGTAAGCTGTCCACCCATTTCTTTTAGCTGCATCGCCCTACCTTAAGTTAAAAGCTGCTTTGCTGATCAACCTAGCACAGGTCAACTGCCAACACTGATCGCTCCCGCAAAAACCGGCTTCAGGATCGCCCTTGTCTAGCAGCCGAGAAATTTTGGTCGCCAAGGATCAACTGTTCCCTTTATGATATTTAGTTTAGTTGCAGTAGAAAGGCTGGTAGTACTCCTTCGTAAAGGATAGAGGAAAGAGATTAACGGCTTTTCTGCTCTCCTATGTCAACCATACCTCGCTTCCTCCGCTGCCCCAATTGTGGTTCTGAAGACATCATGAAAAATGGCACCACGCGACGCGGCAAACAAAATGATAAATGTCGTGATTGCGATCGCCAATTTGTGGAGCATCCTTAATGGAAACGCCGAGAACTAGACAGCAACGCGATGATTGACCGCTTGTTGTTAGAGAAGATCCCGCTCGCTGGCATTGCTCGTGTGCTGAAGCTGTCTGAGTCTTGGTTGCAAAGCGATGTCAATCACCGCTATGACACTGTACCGCGACAGGTGCAAGTGTTACCCAAATCCAAGGCTGAAACTGTGGCAATCGTTACCAGCGGTCGATCATCAATATGCTCACCGTCTTGGCAAAAATCAATTTTCCGCTCAATGCTTCCTATTGTGCGTCTAGGCAGCGGCGCTATTGGCAACGCAGGGCATTCGAGCTGAGCTTGCTTCGCAAAAAACGTTGGTGGTTGGGGTAATGCCTGGAACGGTGGACACAGGGATGAGCAAGGATTTTCCGCCTCCCAAAGTTGCTCCCGAAACGGTTGTGCAGGAAGCACTTCAGGCAGTTGTGGATGAGGTTGAGGATGTTTATCCAGGAGAGCAGGCACAGGAGATGCAGGCTCAATTGCTTAGAGATCCGAAAGCGCTTGAAAAATGGATGGCAGGCATTTTATCGAGTTAACCTGAGTGCAAGGTAACGTCCTGGCTTTGAGGAGCAATCCTTCTCAAGCACAAATTATGAATAGCGGCATCATTGGCTCAAGCGGTGTGGATAGTGCGTTAAGCAACATTTGGGCAAGACGATGACCCTCAAAATGGATTCTCTCAAAATGGACTCTCTTCTCGTCAAAGTGACGCTGCTACTTAGCAGTAGTCTCACTGTAATGGCAGGAGCCACGATCGCCCCTTCCCTCCCTGCTATGCGCGATCATTTTGCAGCTACACCCAATGCTGACTACTGGGTACGGCTTGTCTTGACTGCTCCAGCACTGTTTATTGCGATCAGTGCTCTGTTTGTTGGTCCGCTGATCGATCGCTTTGGACGCAAACCACTCCTGGCTATAGCTGTACTGCTGTATGGGCTAGCAGGCGCATCTGGAGCCGTCCTGAACGATCTTGGGATAATCCTGGTGGGGCGAGTGCTTTTGGGGCTAAGTGTGGCAGGCATTATGACGACTGCGACTGCCTTGATTGCCGACTATTACATTGAAGCAGCCCGCGCTCAGTTTCTCGGCTTTCAAGCTGCGTTTATGGGCTTAGGTGGAGTGGTGTTCCTATCGCTAGGTGGTTTCCTGGCAGATATCAACTGGCGAATGCCATTTCTGATTTACCTGCTGGCACTTTTAATCTTTCCGCTTGTGGTGTTTGTATTGCCAGAACCCGATCGCACCGCCGATACTCAACGCCTGGGGGCTGCTAGTCCTGCTGTTTTTCCCTGGCGCATTGCAGGTTTAACCTATATCGTGGCGCTCTTATCGCAGATTGTGTTTTATCTGATTCCGGTGCAGTTACCGTTTTATTTAAAGCAGCTGTTCGATGCGAATGCCTCGCAGAGTGGTCTGGCGATCGCTTTTGCTACGTTGTTCAGTGCAGCTAGTGCGATCGCTTACAAACAAATCAAAGCGCGACTGTCGTTCATGGGCATTTATGCGATCGCGTTTTTGTCGATGGCTGTTGGCTATCTCGTCATTGGCTTTTCGACAACGTATGTAATGGTTTTAGTGGGGCTGGCGATCGCTGGAGCGGGGTTGGGGTTACTGATGCCAAACATGAATGTTTGCTTGACCTCTGTGATACCGGGAAGTCTAAGAGGGCGAGTGTTAGGTGGATTGACAACTGCATTTTTCTTCGGTCAGTTTGTGTCGCCTATTCTTAGCCAACCGCTCAGTGGTGCCGTTGGGTTAGATGGCATGTATCGACTGGCAGGTGGCTTGCTAATAGGGATGGGGGCGATCGCCCTGGCGCTGGGCTGGCGTTGGAAGTAAACCAAGCAGCACGCAAGTAAGTCCGTGCTAGAACACAATGAGTTGGTAAGCAGTTTGGTACTCCTAAAAAGGTAATGATAGCTATAAGCTCTTCCAGATCAGGCTTTCAGAACTTAAAGCTAACTTTGTAGACCTGAAGTAGCTCGACCGTTTTCACGTCTTTGCAGCAACCCAGCCAGGAGCGCAACGAGAGCATCAGCACTGTGGCTTCTGTCTTAGACCGATACTTGGAGCTGCTTATACGACAGTATTTCAATAAAATTCAGGCTGGCAAAGTGTTTTCAGCCCTCATTACCTCTAGGGCACTTCCAGCAGTTTAAGGCACTGAGCCAGTCACCCCAGCAAACCATTGAGCAAGCGTTGAGTGCGATCGATATGATCAGCCATTAGCCGTCTGTCGAGGTCTAGCTATAACCGCTGCCGCATCAGAGCGGCTCCTGCGCTACCCTCCAAGAATACCAATGCAAAAACTACTAGCTACAGATTCCCCCGCTTGATCCTCCTTATAAAAGGGGGAAGCCGCAGGCAGGGGGATTTTGCTTTGTAGCGTGTAAAAAAGGGATGGGCAGAAGCGCTTGGAGCAAGTTCCGGCGCACCAGGCTGGAGAGATAAGGCTGAGAGACATTTTCCGGGCATTTTTACAGTTTTATGCCACCATAGACAGCAGATGAATTAAGCTATCTGTCAACTTACTACAACGTTCAAAGGCTGACCCGTGCCCAATCGCAATGCGTTCCTTTCGTTACTGTTTCTGCTTGGTTTGTGGGGGTCTGCCCAACCCACTTTGGCGCAACATTTGGTGCCTCATAGTGTGCAACTGGATCAAACAAAATTAGAGCGACAGGGGCTTAATTTGGCTCAAGAAGCAGCCCAGTTAGCGCAGTTTCAGCAGTATGAGCTGGCATTGCCCAGAGCACGCCTTGCAACCCAGCTAGCGCCGAAAAGCCCAGAGATTTGGTCGCTTTTGGGTGGGCTATATCTGCAAACGAATGAGCTTGACAACGGCATTACGGCATTAAAAACGGCACAAACTTTAGACGCTAAAAGCCCAGCGGTGCTCTTTGCGTTGGGGTCAGCTTATTTTCAGAAAAGCAGCTATGCAACTGCGATCGACTATCTTAAAGCAGGCTTAAAGCTGAAACCGAATGTTCCGGGTGCTTTGTTTGACCTGGGGAATGCATATCTTATGTTGAACCAGACCCCAGACGCGATCGCCCAGTATGAGAAAGCAATTGCCCAAGACAAAACCTTCTGGCCTGCTATTAACAACATTGGGCTGCTGAAGTATGAAAGTGGTGATGTGGATGAAGCCATTCGTCGCTGGCGGGCAGCCGTAGCCATTGACGCGAAGGCAGCAGAACCGCAACTAGCGATGGCAGTGGCGCTCTATGCGAAAGGCGATCGCGAACAAGGCTTGAAGCTAGGCGAAACAGCGATTCAAACGGACAGCCGCTACAGCGATTTGAAATTTCTGAAAGAAAACCTTTGGGGTAAGCGCCTGCTAGCCGACACCCAAAAATTTCTGGAAACGCCTCGCATTAAAGCGACGATCGCCCAGGCACAAGAGAGCAGACCATTGCAGCCGCAGTCTGCACCGCAGTAAAGCAAGCTAACAGTAGGGTGTTACCTTAATGCCTTACTGACGAGTTAAAGAAGATCATTCTTTTTGGCAGGCGCAGAAGCGAAAGCATGATAGCCTGCCCAGTAACGCGATCGACATAGGCACTTATGGGGCTGAGGGGACGGTTCTACTTGAAGCACAAACGCACCAGGACTGCGAAACATCGAGGTTTCCGGGCGCGATCGTTGCTCTTGTTCTTTGTCTTAGTACTGCTTTGGTTAGGCTACCGCGAAGTTAAACGCTATTTCTTGCAGCCGCAAGCCATACTGGTCTTGGGCGGTACGCCGCAGCGAGAGGATTTTGCAGCTAAGTTTGCGCGTCAGCATCCCGACCTCCCCATTTGGGTGTCTGGCGGTAGCCCACCTGAGTATACAGAAAGCGTCTTTGAAGATGCTGGCATCAGCCTTTCGCGCCTTTATGTCGATCGAGACGCAGTGGATACCGTCACTAATTTCACAACGCTGGTCGATACGTTTCAAGCCAGAGGCATTCATAGCGTCTACCTGATTACATCGGACTACCATATGCGTCGCGCCCGCATCATTGGTGAGCTTGTTTTTGGCAGCCGAGGGATTGAGTTTAAGCCCGTACCAATGCCGTCTGATCAGGCAACCGAACCGCTTTCAAAAGCAATCCGTGATGGAGCCAGAGCAATTCTGTGGCTGACGACGGGTCGTACAGGTTCGACACTGGGTCAACGTTTGGACGATCGCTAAAGCAACAAACGGAGGCTTATAGAACCAATTTTGAACGCAGAAACCAATTCTGCCTCGCAGTGGCTTAATAAGATCGCTGCCCAGTGCAATTGTTACCGTTTGGTATCCTTCAATATGCCAGAGGGTAGAGATACCTATAGATTTGGTTGCGAGTACGCCAGAAATTCTATACTTTTGTGAGCGTAGAACCAGTTATTCTCCCTTGAGCGACGAGCCACTATGTATATTGTACAGATCGCTTCTGAATGTGCCCCAGTCATTAAGGCTGGTGGTTTAGGAGATGTTGTCTACGGACTCAGCCGCGAGTTAGAAATGCGGAGTCATACAGTTGAGCTAATTTTGCCGATGTATGACTGTATGCGCTACGACCATATTTGGGGCTTGCACATAGCCTATCAAGACCTGTGGGTGCCCTGGTATGGCGGTGCTATCCACTGCTCGGTTTATTGTGGTTGGGTGCATGGGCGGCTGTGTTTTTTCATTCAGCCCCATTCGCAAGACAAATTTTTTAACCAGGGACGTTACTACGGCTGTGTGGATGACAACATTCGTTTTGCCTTTTTTAGCAAAGCTGCACTGGAGTTTCTGCTGCAAAGCAACAAGCGCCCGGATGTCATTCACTGTCACGATTGGCAGACCGGTTTAGTACCCGTCATGCTGTTTGAGATGTATCAATATCAGGGGATGGAAAACCAGCGCGTGTGTTACACCATCCATAACTTCAAGCATCAAGGCATGGGTGGCAGTGATGTACTGTGGGCAACGGGGCTAAATCGAGAAGAGTATTACTTCCACTACGATCGCCTGCGCGATAACTTCAATCCCTTTGCGCTCAACTTTATGAAAGGGGGCATTGTTTATTCAAACTATGTCACCACTGTTTCACCGCATCACGCCTGGGAAGCCCGTTGTACTGAGATTGGCTATGGTTTAGGGCACACGCTGCATCTGTATCAAGCTAAATTTACAGGTGTCCTGAATGGTATTGACCACGATGTGTGGAATCCAGAGAACGATCGCTATGTGCCCCACTCGTACACAAAGGATGATTTGACGGGCAAGGCAAAAAATAAGCAAGCGCTACGAGAACGGCTGTTGCTGCGTGATCGCGATCGACCGCTCATCTGTTTTATCGGGCGGTTGGATGACCAAAAAGGCGTCCATCTGGTACATCATGCCATTTATCATGCTTTAAGCCGCAGTGCTCAATTTGTACTGCTAGGTTCTGCAACCGAAGCAGGCATCAACGACCATTTCTGGCACGAAAAGCAGTTCCTTAACGACAATCCAGACGTCCATATGGAACTGGGTTTTGACGAAGAGCTATCTCACTTAATCTACGCGGGAGCCGATTTTATTATTGTGCCCAGCAACTACGAGCCGTGTGGTTTGACGCAGATGATTGGGCTGCGGTATGGCACAGTGCCGATCGTGCGCGGTGTCGGTGGGCTGGTCAATACTGTGTTTGATCGCGACTACGATGAAACACATTTGCCCGAAGAGCGCAACGGTTATGTCTTCTACGAAACTGATTACGTGGCACTAGAATCAGCGATGGATCGAGCACTGGATCTCTGGTACGACAATCCTGACGCATTCCAACAGTTTCAACGACAAGGCATGAACTATGACTATTCGTGGAACTACCCTGGTAAGGACTATTTAGATATCTACGATCGTATTCGCCACAAGTAGTAGAGCGGTCAGCGGTCAGCGGTCAGCCATCAGCGTAGGACTGAAGGCAGAAGGCAGAAAGCTAAAGGCAGAAAGCTGAAAGCTAGTTTACGCACCAAATAGTGTGGCTTGATACGCTTGTGCGGGAACCGTGAGTTCGGCTTGCAGATGCGCGATTAGCTGTTGATCGTCTGCACTCCAGACTCTCGGTGTATCGAACACGGAGCACTCCAAAATGCCAATCAGCGCCTTATCAAAATAAATGGGTGCATGAATCAACGCGTGATGCCGAAAGGTTTCTCGCTCATAGTCGCGATCGACCACATCACTACCCGCCGTCTCAATATCTTCCACAAACACGGCAATAGGGGTACGCAGGGCGATCGTCATGAGTGGATCTGGCGGTGCATTCGTACCTTCCAGCCAATCGGCACCCAGCCAGTCCTCTGCCCGACCATCGCGTGCCCAGCAGTGTGTAATGATTCCATGTTGTTTGACTGGTTCGCGTAAATAGAGAAAAGAGCGATCGCACGGTAACACCTCTCCCAACGCTGGCATCAACGCTGTAAAAAGTTCATCTGGCTCTAACGCCCCCTCAAACAACTGCCTCAAACCATCTGGCAAATGCTCCATCTTCCCCTGCTCCTCTTCACCCTTTCCCCCTTCCCTCCTTCACGCCGTTACCCTTACCTCCCCCGGACACCCCGGTTGCCGCTTTGCCTCCAGATACTCTGCCATAATTTGCTGATAGCGATCGCGCCCAAACGTAGCGTAATGACCAGGATAGACCGTTTCGATCGGTAGCTTCTGCAAGCGCTCATAGGTGGCGATATAAGTAGGAATGTCGCTCCCTGGCAGTTGGTCGAGCAAGTCGCCATCGTAAATCACATCACCAGAAAAGAGTTCTTGATTTTTGGCATCGTACAGCGCAATGCAGCCCGGTGAATGCCCTGGTAGATGCAGCACTTCAAACGCACGATCGCCCAAATCTAGCACGTCGCCTT
This sequence comes from Candidatus Sericytochromatia bacterium, assembly GCA_036703925.1. GTDB lineage: Bacteria > Cyanobacteriota > Cyanobacteriia > Leptolyngbyales > Leptolyngbyaceae > Stenomitos. The sequence goes on along the minus strand of DATNQS010000262.1, from coordinate 545 downwards.
CTTGCAAAAGTTGCGTTGGTTCGGCACTATGGAGCGTATATTCCATCGCGGTAAACCCTGCATAGGGCAACTGCTCAAAATGCTCATCCAGCACCCAGCCAAACTTGCGATCACATAATGCCATGTGGTTGTCGCCCGCTCGTAAAGCCTCTGCTTCAGCCGCGTGAATAGCCCTGTGGTCAAATTCGTGCAGTCCGCCTGCATGGTCAAAATGGACGTGAGAGGCGATCGCCAGCAATGGTTTATCCAGCAAGGATGCAAGATGTTGGCGCAAGCTCGCCACGCCTAACCCAGTATCAATCAACAAATCCTGCTTTTGCCCTTTGATGAGCCACAGGTTCGCACGATTCCACTCCCAATAATGCAGTTCGCCAATGCAATAAAGACCGGGATTAATTTGGTGCGTGGCAAACCAGCGATCGCAGACAGGTTTAGAGTTCAACACATTCATAGATGCTACGGATATAGACCTTATACCAAAACGATCGTAGTTATGGTTCGCCAAGTTTCCAGATCCGTCCCAGACTGTCGACTTTTTCAAGCAT
>DATNQS010000261.1:0-2379 GCA_036703925.1 Candidatus Sericytochromatia bacterium | reverse complement strand
GAGTGATGCCATCAGGTCTTCGATATTTTTGGTGGCGATCGGGTCTAGGGCAGAAGTCGGCTCATCAAACAAAATGAGTTCGGGATCGGTTGCCAGAGCACGGGCAATGCAGAGGCGCTGCTGCTGACCGCCAGAAAGGTTGTATGCCAGTTCATTGAGGCGATCTTTCACTTCATCCCAGAGGGCAGCACTGCGAAGGGCGTGTTCTACTTTGGCATCCACAACGCTCCGCTTCGATTGACCCCGCACCCGCAGCCCGTAGGCAACGTTTTCGTAGATCGACTTAGGAAAGGGATTGGGACGCTGAAAGACCATGCTGATCCGCATACGGACTTCGATCGGGTCAATGTTTCGTCCCAAGATATTCACCGCCCCATCCAGCAAAATCTCGCCTTCGTAGCGGTTGCCGGGATACAGGTCGTGCAAACGATTGAAGCAGCGTAGTAGCGTCGTCTTGCCACAGCCTGACGGTCCAATGAGTGCCGTTACCTGATGCTCTGGCACAGTCAGGTTAACGCCTTTCAGTACCTTTGTTGCACCGTAGTAAAAGCTGAGATCTTTCACCGCAGCTTTTGCTTTTAGCCCGATGGCATGAGTTGTTTGCGTCGATTGGTCGTTTACCATTTGATGCCTTTGCGGAAACGATAGCGGAGATAAATTGCCAGCCCATTCATTGCCAGAGTCATGGCGATGAGTACAACCCCTGCCGCAGCAGCATTGGTCTGAAACTCAGGCTGTGGGCGCGACACCCAGTTAAACATTTGAATGGGCATGACAGTGAACGGAGCCTTGAGCCACTCAAACGAAAGGAAGGGAAAGGTGCCTTTGAGGGGCGGTTCGGGCAAAAACGCGATAAAGGTGAGCGCCCCGATCGTCACAAGCGGAGCCGTTTCACCGATCGCCCGCGATAAGCCAATAATTACGCCCGTCATAATGCTGCCTGCCGAGTACGGCAAAACGTGATCCCAGATCATGCGCCACTTGCTGGCTCCCAGAGCGTATGCCGCCTCACGCAAGCTTCGAGGAATGGCGCGTAGCGCTTCGCGAGTGGTGACAATGACAATCGGCAAAACCAGTAATGCCAGCGTTAAACCTGCGGTAAGGACACTTTCGCCCAGCTTAAAGTAGTAGTTAAACAGACCCAGCGCCAGAAGCCCGTAGACGATCGACGGCACGCCTGCCAAATTCGTCACGTTGATTTCAATCAGATCTGCCAACCATCCTTTGCGGGCGTACTCTTCCAGGTAAATGCCAGCGGCTACACCCACAGGTACTGCCGCTGCCGCTGTAACTAGCATGACAAGACACGTTCCTACCCATGCCGCCAGAATGCCTGCTTCTTCGGGTGCGCTGCTGGGAAAGGATGAAAAGAACTGTTGGGTGAGGCGCGGATACCCCTGCACGGCTAGCTGCGTGATGAGCGTGAGCAAGGTCAGCAGGGCGATCAAGAGAACCAGTAAGCCAACGATCGCAAACAAGCCATCAAACACTTTACGGCGAACAATGCCAGCACGAACAGCCACCAAGTCTAGGTGTGGCAACGTTGAATCCAACCTCTGTGCCTTGTGTAGCTCTGGACTTGACATACTAGTAAGTCTCCCGATAGCGCTTACTCAAAAAGTGCCCCACGATGTTAAACACCAGGGTAATGAGCACCAGCGTCAATCCCGCTGCAAAAATGGTCTGGTAACCAATGCTGCCGTGGGGCACATCGCCCAAACTTACCTGCACAATGTAGGCAGTAATGGTTGCTGCCGATTCGAGCGGATTCCAGGTAATGATGGGTTGCAGCCCTGCCGCGATCGCCACAATCATAGTTTCACCCACTGCCCGCGAAATACCCAGAATATAAGCGGCTGAAACGCCTGAGACAGCAGTGGGAAACACCACTTTCCAGGCTGTTTGAAACCGTGTTGCGCCCATCGCGTAGGAGCCTTCCCGTAGCTCGACTGGCACTGCCCGCATGGCATCTTCGCTAATCGAACTGATCAGCGGGGTGATCATGATGCCCATGACCAGACCGGGACTGAGCATATTAAAGCCAGGCAGGTCAGGCAGCACCACTTGCAACAGCGGTGTCACAAACAAGAGCGCAAAATAGCCATACACTACGGTTGGAATGCCCGCCAGCAGTTCCAGGATCGGCTTCACAACCTCGCGTAGTTTGGGCGCAGCAAATTCGCTTAAAAACACTGCCGCGATCGTCCCTGCTGGAATCGCCACCATAAGCGCCACCGCAGAGGTCACTAACGTACCTGTAACCAACGGCAAAATACCGTAGCGCGGTGGATCAAAGAGCGGTGCCCAATCTTTACTGGTCAAAAATTCGACGATCGACACGTCTTTAAATAGTGCTAACGACTCGGTAACCAAAATCAC
>DATNQS010000260.1:0-3749 GCA_036703925.1 Candidatus Sericytochromatia bacterium | reverse complement strand
ATGAGCGGTTTGGTTGGAGAGGCAGCAGAGGAAATCAAGGGAATACTGGCGAGAGGAGACAAGCCATATTGTAGAGAATTCACCTGCTGATCAGATCCCCGACTTCTTGAAGAAGTCAGGGATCTTAGGTTTGATCGCTCTTGGGTCGATCGCGATCAGTGATAGAGCCCCACTTTTGTCGATCGTAGTTTATGACTCAACCACGAGCGCCATACTGGCAGGACCTTACGCCCGCCAACCGACCTACTTTACAACACGATCGCTAGGCACGCTTCAGTGAACTATCTGCCTAAAATCCGTAATGCTACGTCCGTAAAATTATTTATAAATTGATGCAATCTTTACTTAATAAAGGCAGAGGCTATAACTTGATGAGCTTCAGATAAGCACAGTTGCCTTGGCGAGGGTTTTTGAGGCAAGCTGCGTACAAAGACGTAGATGCTTAAGGTTAGCTGACAATTTTCCTGGTAAATCTGCCGGATACCTGTTCTTAACCTTTGTAGAGAGGTGAGGCAATACCAAGACAGGGTGATGCGCCAAGACCAGTGCGAGTGCTTCTGCTGCGGTAGTAGGAGAAACATTCAACGCATGGCGATGGCTAGTGGGTGACTACCTGATCCGATCGTTTCGTGAACATGGCTGAACTTGGTTTAGCCAACTCATTGTGAACCAGGTAGGTAGCAATAATGAACCAGACAGCAGAGTTATCAGCAGCGAACACAGCTACAGAGCTTGAGCTTCAAACTGTTTCAGCGTTAGAACACCGCAAAATACTAGGGATGCGAGTGGATGTAACCGACTATCAAGATGCCACTCAACGTGTGATCAACTGGGCAAAGGCGGGCGAAAGCCGTTATGTCTGTGCGGCGAATGTGCACATGGTAATGGAAGCGTATGACCAAGGTGAGTTTGCTGGCACTGTAAACAATGCTGATTTAGTGACACCCGATGGGAAACCTCTAGTACAAGCACTCCGCGCCTTAGGCATTAAAAGAGCGTCTCAAGTGCGTGGACCAAATTTAACATTATGTGTGTGCGAAGCAGCAGCAAAGGAGGGGGTAGCGATCGGTCTCTATGGTGGTACACCTGAAAGCCTCGCCTTATTTACAACCTTTCTGCAAAAGCGCTATCCCGGTATTCAAATCGTTTGCCAAATTTCGCCACCGTTTCGCCCGCTGACATCGGCAGAAGATGCTGCTTATACTGAGCAAATCGTTGAGTCAAAGGCACGCATTTTATTTGTTGGCATTGGTTGCCCAAAACAAGAACGCTGGATGGCAGCACACCATAGCAAAATTCCAGCAGTGATGTTAGGTGTAGGAGCTGCGTTTGATTTTCATTCTGGTAGGGTGAAGCAAGCACCAGTTTGGATGCAACAGGCAGGTCTAGAGTGGGTCTTTCGCTTAAAAGCAGAACCGCGACGCTTGTGGAAACGCTATGCCATGCACAATCCACGTTTCTTACTTTTCTTCTTGACCCAATGGTTGACCAGTTTGTTTGAGCGGCATACCTTAGAGGCGACTAGTCACGAATAGCGGTGTTGCCATTTAGTTTACTCCATTTACCCCAAGGAAAGGATATTTTAACGATGACGCAAGTAAAACGAGCACTACTGACAGGAATTACAGGACAGGATGGGTCCTATCTGAGTGAGTTTTTGCTGGAGCGCGGCTATGAAGTCCACGGCATTATCCGCCGCACCTCAACCTTCAACACCGATCGCATCGACCACATCTACGAAGACCCACACGTCGAAGGCGCACGGCTGTTTCTTCACTATGGCGACTTAAACGATGGCACCACACTGCGCCGCATCCTCGAAGCCGTGCAGCCAACCGAAATTTATAACCTGGGTGCGCAATCCCATGTCCGAGTCAGCTTCGATGCACCTGAGTATACAGTCGATACCGTGGGGACGGGTACCCTACGCTTGCTTGAAGCAGTGCGCGACTACCAGCAGCGGACGGGCATTCAAGTCCGCTTTTATCAGGCAGGGTCTTCCGAAATGTTTGGGCTGGTGCAAGCAGTGCCGCAGACCGAGACGACTCCGTTCTATCCCCGCAGTCCTTATGCATGTGCCAAGGTGTTTGCCCACTGGATTACGGTCAACTACCGTGAATCCTACGATCTGTTTGCCTGTAACGGCATCTTGTTTAACCACGAGTCGCCACGTCGAGGTGAAACGTTTGTAACGCGCAAAATTACCCGAGCACTGGCGCGGATTGTGGCAGGGCAACAAAAGAAGCTGTATCTGGGCAATCTTGATGCCAAACGGGATTGGGGCTACGCGAAAGACTATGTGCAAGCGATGTGGCTGATGTTGCAGCAAGAGCAGCCGGATGACTACGTGATTGCAACGGGTGAGACGCATTCGATTCGCGAGTTTCTTGATGTGGCGTTTCGGTATGTCAATCTAGACTGGCAAGACTATGTAGAGTTTGATGAGCGGTATCTGCGTCCGACTGAGGTAGAGTTGCTAATTGGTGATCCAGCGAAGGCGAAACAAGCGCTAGGTTGGGAACCTTCAGTGACGTTTGAGCAGTTAGTCAACCTCATGGTGGAAGCAGACTTGAAGGCACAGGGACTGGTGCCCCTTAATGGCAGCGTGCCGCAGATCAATCAAGAATTCGCGACAGTGCGGTAGCTCACTGCTTGATCGCAGCATCCGTCAGCAAGCATTTATAGACAAAGCAATGCCTTATCCTTAAGGGCGTTTGCTTAACGCTGTCCAGATTACAGGCGATCGCCTGCTGGTGACACGCGTTTAGCTGGAGAGCGCGTAAAGCTGGATTTAAGCATTCATAAGACTGTGTAACAGTGCGGGCAAATATAAGGTGAATCAGTATGACGGCATTGGATCTGACGAATAAACGAATTGTGGTGACAGGTGGTGCAGGTTTTCTGGGACGGCAGGTGATTGCTCAACTATGTAAAGCTGGGGCTGATTTGCAGAAGATTACCGTGCCACGATCGCACGACTGTGATCTTCGCCAGATGGAAAGCTGCCATCGCGTCGTTAGTCAGCAAGACATTGTGGTTCACCTGGCAGCACATGTGGGTGGTATTGGCTTAAACCGCGAAAAACCTGCCGAATTGTTCTATGACAACCTCATGATGGGCACCCAGCTTATTCATGCAGCATATGAAGCAGGCATCGAAAAGTTTACCTGTGTAGGCACTATTTGCGCTTATCCAAAATTCACGCCCGTTCCCTTTAAAGAAGACGATCTGTGGAATGGCTATCCCGAAGAAACAAATGCGCCCTACGGCATCGCGAAGAAAGCGCTACTGGTGCAGCTAGAAGCATACCGTCAGCAATATAACTTTGACGGCATCTATTTACTGCCAGTGAATTTGTATGGTCCTGAAGACAATTTTGACCCAAGCAGTTCGCACGTCATTCCTGCCCTTATTCGCAAGGTGCATGAGGCACAGCAACGGGGAGATAAGCACCTGCCCGTATGGGGGGATGGTAGCCCGACCCGCGAGTTTCTCTACTCAGAGGATGCAGCACGGGGCATCGTCATGGCAACGCAGCACTATAGCAGTCATGAGCCTGTCAACCTGGGTACTGGCTACGAAATCTCGATTCGGGCTTTGATTGAGCTGATCTGTGAGTTGATGGGCTTTGAGGGTGAAATTGCCTGGGAAACTGACCAGCCCAATGGTCAGCCTCGCCGCTGCCTTGATACAGAACGCGCTCAAAAAGCCTTTGGCTTCACGGCAACGATGGAGTTTAGGGAAGGGCT
>DATNQS010000259.1:0-3578 GCA_036703925.1 Candidatus Sericytochromatia bacterium | reverse complement strand
GCGACTCCAGAACAGCTAGAGCCGTCAGAGCTAATTGGGCAAGTCCGGCAAACGTTGGAGGCGATCGCTCCCCGCAATATTCGCCGCGTCAATATCAACAGCCGTATTGTGCGAGAACAACAGTTGCTTTGGCTTGATGAGATTAGTCGTGACCCCGAAAATCAGCTTCTTTGGTCACAAGAAATTACGCTGAATAAAGCCAACCTTCTGCGGCACCTTTTGAATGAGTGGCATCAAAACACAGCCCCTCAAAAAACAAACTTACCCACCCGCACCCGAGGACAGCAGCGTGAACAACGCCAATTCTGGCGAGGACTGGTTGGGGGGGCGGGTGCAAGCATCTTGCTGCTGTTGGGAGGCTGGGCTTTTTACAGTTGGCACGCTGCAAAACCAACGACGGTCGCAAGCCCGTCTAGCTCACAGGTGGCAACGACACCAACTCAAACAGCCCTTGACACCTCTGGCGTTAAGCCTACACCAAAACCGCAGGACTCCTTTTTGATCGCCGTGAGAATTGCGGAGCAGGCGTCACAAGAGGGTTCGACTGCACAATCGCCAGCACAATGGCTTGAATTAGCAGCCCGTTGGCAGCGTGCTTCAGACCTGATGGCAAACGTGCCAAGTGGGGACGACCGCTACGTAACAGCGCAGGATCGGGTCGTTGCGTATCGCAAAAATAAGGAAATGGCGCTCATGAAAGCAAACGAACAGCCCGTAGAAACACCTGCGGACCTGACAGCAGCGCCTGTGCCTCAGTGAGCTTTGACCAAGTAGTGCCTGATCGCGTCTGCCCGACTCAATTAAGCACTACTCGATACTGACCCCACGTACGGTTTGCGATCGCGGACGAGCCGCTACTGGAGCCTGTTGAATCTGGCGATCGCGGGCATGGTGTTCCTGAAAGTGCTTTTGCCACATCTCTGGCGCATTGAGCGTTTCGCCACCATGCTTTGTGAGCCGCTGCCGTACTTTGCACAATACAGGCGTGTTGACACAAGCACCCGCCACGATGATTTGTCCTTTGGTTAGGGCAGGTAATTCTTTCAGCAAATCGCGTCCTGCTGCCTCTACGCCGTACTTTAGGCTCTCCTGGTCTACAGGATTGACAATCCGCATGATAAACTGGCTCATACACTGCGACAGCACATCTGAGTCGATTTTGCCGGGACGCTGAGTAATCAGCCCCATGCCCAAACCAAACTTACGCCCTTCACTTAGGATGGTTCGCAGTACAGCCTTACAGCGCGACGGTTCATTGGCAGGTGCAAAGCGGTGCGCTTCTTCCACAATGATAAAGACGGGATAGGGCAAGAAGTTTTCATCTTCAGGCTTAATCAACTCCCGCTGCGTGTTCATGCGTGCCTTGTTAGACTGGCGCAATACCGCTGCACAGATTACCTGCTGTTCTTCCTGGCTAATTTCGTTCATTTGTAAAACGGTGACTTGCCCAGGCTCAAACAAATCCCTGGGCGCAACGGTATGTTCAAATGTGTGAAAATATTGCGATCGCTCCAACCGCTCTAACTTCCATTCCAGAGCCGGAGCCGATGAACCTGACTTCTCGTTGCCCTCTTCATCCACCTGCATATCCGCTTCACGCACTGCTGCAATCAAATCTTGAATGCCCCAGCGATGTTCTCCCTGTTTGTGGCGTTGCAGTAGCCGATAGGCTTTGTTGAGAATTGACTGCTGGCGATCGCTCATATCCGGCAGCAGCGTCATAATGTCGTAGTAGTCCAGCGATGAGACCCGAATCCGAATATCTTCTGGTGTGAGGATTTTTACCTTCGGTGTGTAGCCATCGCTCCCTTGAAAGGCTGGATGCCCTCGCATATCTGTAAGCGTACCGTATTCTCCATGCGGGTCAAAAACCAGCACAGCAGCGCGATTATGCGGCAGCAGCAGTTCTTCAATCAGCACGCCTGCTGTATATGATTTGCCCGACCCCGTACCTGCCAGAATTGCCATATGGGTGCTGACTAGCTCCTTCACATCTAGCGCTACAGGCACATCTGACTCCCGCAGCAGCAGCGAGCCAATATGTGCTGCACCGACCTCACCCGGTTGCTTCTTATTCAACACCCGCCGCAGCATGACATCATCTGCCAGGTAAACCTTTGCACCAGGATTAGGTGTGCGCCGTGGGTTCATGAACCCCAGATTTGAGTCAAAGTAGCCCACCACGTCTACCGTGATCTCGTAGATTTCTGGATTGTTGTAGGTAAAACCAACTAGAGCTGCGATCGTCTCTGGGCTAATCTCCGTATCCGCAAAGATACGATCGGGCAAATGGTCAATTAAACACCGTGCCGAGATTTTGCCTAAGATCTGTAGCGCCGACTCGCGGTCTCGTTCTGGCACCACAACTTCATAGAAGACAAACTCGCCAATTTTGACCGAGCGATTGTCAGCCGTGATAAAGACATACTGGTTGCCCGTTTCACCGGGTCCTTTCACCGTGCCAATGACACGCGGCGAAGCGAACGTAGACCCCGTACTCGTCACAGTTGCCAAACGCGAATCTAGAAGCAAATTATCAGCGTTCATGCACTATCACTCAGTCAGATATGACTCAGCCAGAGCCAAGCCTGGGTACCTCTAATGGTTATAGCAGCTTCCTGATAGGTACGATCGCCACGTAGCAAAGCAACACCAGCAGTAGAACAGACAGTGGCGATAGGAAAGCAGGAATTCACGGATTACCGTCAGCCACTAGCTAGTTTACGCTAAAGCTACACAGAAGTGACGAGCATCACCAAGTGTCGTTCCGTCTGCTGGTGATCGTTGCAACACGGTGCAGGTTTCTGTCCCACCTGCTAGTGGTTCTACCAGTTCGGGAATCCTGAATCTAACAGGAGCGGTTCGGCAACATACAGTAGTATCGAACAACAAAGGGGTTATGGTCGATAGCGCATACATTACAGAAAACTGCGTTCTAGTGGGCGATCTTTATCGTGAAGCATCGTCAACTGTAGCAGAAGCAACGCGATCGCCATTTGCCAAACCCCTCAAAGCTCTGCTGCCAAAGGATGCTACAGATTTACCCTCGCAACAGACTGTAAACCTGGTGAACCTATCGCCACAACTGCTACAAGTTGCAATCAATCAGGCTGATGACAGCCAGATGTTAGCTGAGATGGCTGCTTGTAGGGGCAAGGCTTTTAACGCAGATGGTTGTGCGATCGTCCTTTTTGACGAAACAACAGCTAAAGTTCGAGCCACGGGCTGGTTTGCAGAGGCACCACCATTACCGCTGCAACCGCTAGAAATAGCGTCCGATTACTTTGACAACTGGCGGACTGAGACTGCACTGATGCCTTGCCGTGGGATGGAGACTGTACGATCGCATCCTGCTACAGCGTCAAGCGTAAGTAAAGCCTTCAAAGTCTGGCAGTCCATCAAACAGTCGCGGGCAGCCTTGCCGCCTGTAAGAGCTGTTGCTGGTGCAGCAATGCATCTTCAAGATCATGTGCATGGAGTCATTAGCTTAATGCGATCGCGCACTCATACCTGGAATCAATCAGAAATCGCAGGACTTCAAACCGTGTCTCATCAGGTTGCCAGCACCTTCGATCAGC
>DATNQS010000258.1:0-5435 GCA_036703925.1 Candidatus Sericytochromatia bacterium | reverse complement strand
AGCGTTTGCTAGAAGCAGGGAGCAGCGTCAAAGTGTTCCATTTTGCTCGCTTTGACGTTGCTACCCTGTATTACCACTTGGCGATCGCTGTAAAGCCACTCTTTTGTACAAAAGTTGCCAGCAAGCTTGCTCGTACCTACACACCGAAACATGGGCTAAAAGATTTGGTACAAGAGCTAGAGCACGTTGAACTTGACAAAAGTGCCCAAAGCTCTGACTGGGGCAACGCGGCGAATTTATCACCCGAACAACTTCGCTATGCTGCCAATGATGTCCGCTATCTGTTGAGCGCTCGACAAAAGCTGATCGCTATGCTCAAGCGTGAGGAACGATGGTCGCTAGCAGAACAGTGCTTTGAGTGCATTCCAACGATCGCCCAACTTGACCTAATGCAGTATCAAGGCTTGTTTGAACACTAAGCGTCGAGTGTTAGCTAACTTGCCCATGACCGATCGGCTGTCCAGTGGCGATCGGATGATTGATACAGCGAGACATCCTGCAACCCTGCTGTGTCTAACAGTGCGCGCAGTTCATCTAACCGAAAGGCAGCACAAAGAGAATCTCGAAAAAGCTTTTGCTGGTGGGCATCGTAACCATCGCCAATGCTGCCAACGAGTGCGTCAACTGTGGCAAAATCCATCGGTCGAAGCAAGTCACGTAGCACGATCGCGCCATGCGGCTTTAATACCCGCTTTAACTCTTGCAAAAAGGGCAATGGCTCTGGCAAGTGATGCACCAGACTGTTGGAAACCACCGCATCAAAGTAATCATCGGGATAGGGCAACTGGCTAGCATCCTCATCAGCCAACGTAATTTGAGCTTGCAAACCGGCTTGCTTCACGTTAGCCGCACCAATTTGCAGCATCATTTTTGAGCGATCGATGCCAATTACCTGCCATTGTGGGCGTTGCTGGCAGAGCAAAATCGGAATGCGCGCTGTACCTGTGCCTGCATCCAATACCAGAGCTGATTCAGGTGCAAGCGCGATCGTCCGCTCTGCGAAGGCTTTATTTATTACGGTAAAATCCATTGCGTCGTAGGCAACCGATTCTTCCCAGGTATCCATAACCTCTGGCTCAAGCACTCGCTGCATCACATGCCCTCCTGCTGTTATCCAACCATCCTGTCGTTAAAATAGCGCTATGAGCCAACACCGCATCGAACCCCAACCCGGACAAGAATCTGTTTGGGACTATCCACGTCCGCCTCGCTTGGAAGAGACGAGCAAACATATTCAGATTATTTTTAACGGTGTCATGATCGCGGACACTTATCAGGCAAAGCGGGTGTTAGAAACCAGCCATCCACCCGTCTACTACATCCCGCCTGAAGACATCCAGCGAGACTATCTCATCAAAAGTCCGCGATCGACCTTCTGCGAGTGGAAAGGGCATGGCGCTTACTATAGCCTTGCCGTGGGTGACAAGCGCATTGATGACGTTGCTTGGTACTATCCTGAGCCTACGCCTACCTTTGCTACGATCGCCAACTATGTCGCATTCTATCCAGCACCAATGGATGCCTGCTTCGTGGATAGCGAAAAAGTGGAGCCACAACCCGGCAACTTCTACGGTGGTTGGATTACCAGTGATATTGTAGGTCCCTTCAAAGGCGTTTTAGGGTCATGGGGTTGGTAAAAAGCAGATTACCGGACAGATAGTACTATTTGTCCGGTGCTGCTCAGCTGTCGCCTTAAAGCCGTTTTTCCAGGTATTGACCAATCATTTGTTGCTCTCCCGCACGGGAAATGATCGTTTGGCGGGTGCGATAATGCTGACCAATCAGCTTCAGTTCTTCCTCAAAAACAGAGCCTTTGTACTCTGTGCGAAGACAGAGGGTGTTAGGGGCAGAAAAATAGAAATCTGCTAAGACGGGCTTCGTTGTTGCAAAGCCGCGATCTCGGTACAGCTTTGTCCCCCCAGCACCAAACAAGGTAGAACCTTCCGACTGTGGCTTCCCTGTCGCTGAATCATGGCTATCCCAAAGGACTTCAGCACCGCAGGTTAGTAGCGTTTCGTCAATGCCGTGTAGTGTTGCTAAATGGCACAGTTCAGGGCTATTTGGCGCTAAAAATCGAATGGTAATGATGCTAACTACTTCCTTTGTTTCCCCTTCTGGGAGGGTATAGTAGCGCCGCTCGGACTTCCAGCGCCCTTCTGACTGCTGAAAGAAGTCAGCAATGAGAGAAACGTCAGTCGTTTGGGTCAAATTTAGTAAAGAAGTCACTCAGTTCAGTCCTCACCTACGCCTAAAGAACACGCTCACTGAAAACACGATACTGCCAAAATTCGTGCTTTTGTTATTTTTCTTAATATATCACTGGTGGTCAAGACTGCAATCGCAATACAGCCGTATCATGCTGGGACTAAGAAGGTTCTGTCTGTAGTGAGAGACACAGCCGTACTATCACTAACAACTGCAACGAGTCTTACAGCTACGGCGTTGAGCAGCAATCAATTGGTTTCATAATTCTGTTGTAGCAAAAGTTAGTAAAAGCCCCCTGCGTCCAAGTAGGTACTTTTGGATTTAGTCACGGTAGAGCATTGACGCTCGACCAAAGTTATGCTCTATTTGCATCAGCTCATTCAGCTTATGATTCGCCTTGTCACCGCATGAATGACCTTAGCTAGCACGGCACTGTTTACCCCAGGTACGCTTGCTTGACACGAGCGTCACTCAATAGCTGAGTTGCATCGCCCGTCAAGGTGATGTAGCCAGCTTCGAGAACGTAGCCACGATCGGCATACTGAAGGGCAAGATTAGCGTTTTGCTCCACCAGCAGGATAGTGACACCTGCGTTATGGAGGGTCTGAATGCTGGTGAAAAGTTCGCGCACGATCGTGGGTGCCAGTCCCAGGCTTGGCTCATCCAGCAGCAGCAGTTTGGGGCGGCTCATGAGGGCACGGGCGATCGCGAGCATTTGCTGTTCGCCACCGCTGAGAGTGCCTGCAAGCTGATAGCGACGTTCTGCCAAGCGTGGAAAGGTGAGAAACTGTTGCTCAATATCCGCTTTGATGCCCAGGCGATCGGAGCGAGTGTAAGCACCAAGCTGCAAATTATCAAGTACCGTCTGTCGCGCTAAAATTCTGCGTCCTTCAGGGCTGTGGGCAATGCCTAGCTTGACGACGGCATGAGCAGGCTGCCGAGTGATATTTTTGCCATTGTAAAAAATGTGCCCGTCACGCACACCAATCAGCCGAGAAATCGCCCGCAAGGTTGTAGTTTTACCCGCGCCATTGGCACCAATCAGCGTGACAACCTCCCCTGCATGGATGACTAGATCGATCGCCTGCAACGCCTGAATGCCGCCGTAGTTGACGCTAAGTTTTTGAATGTCGAGTAATGGGGAGGGCATGAGGCAGAGTGAAGAAGGAAAATGGCAGAGGACAGAGGGCAAAAGGGGATTATTCGGCTCCTAGATAAGCTTCGATAACCGCTGGATTGTTTTTGACTTGTGTTGGATCGCCTAGAGCAATGAGTTGCCCAAAATCAAGGACGGCGATGCGATCGCACAAGCCCATCACCAGCGGCACATGGTGTTCGATGAGCAGCACTGTCAGATCAAACTGATCACGAATTTGGCGGATAAAGTGACTCAGCTGATGCTTCTCGCTTGGGTTCATGCCAGCAGCAGGCTCATCCAGCAGCAGGACTTGCGGTTGTAGCGCCAGGGCACGAGCGATTTCCAGCCGACGCTGATTGCCATAAGCAAAATTCTGGGCTTGTTCGTCAGCGCGATCGCTCAGTCCTACCAGTTCCAATAGCTCCCTTGCCTTTTGCCGAATCTGTCGCTCTTCACGCGGCGCAGGCGACAACCCAAACACCCCCTGTAGAATGCCACTGCGACTATGTATATGCTGGGCAATCATGACATTCTCCAGTGCAGAGAGGTTGCCAAACAGTCGAATGTTCTGAAAAGTACGAGCAATGCCCTTTGCTGCAACTTGATGCGGACGGAGCCGAGAAAGATCTGTACCTTGATAAATCATCTGCCCACTAGAGGGTGGGATCAACCCTGTCACCAGATTGAATAGCGTTGTCTTGCCCGCTCCATTGGGACCGATCAGCCCAAAAATTTCGCCCGCGTTAACAGTAAATGACACGTTATTAACAGCAACTAGCCCGCCAAAGCGGCGACTCAGCCCTTTTGCGGCCAGCATCGGACGGCAATTGGATTCTGCGGTAGCATTGACAGGTTCCTTTAGGGGCATGGCATAACGGTGGCAGAACATCACTAGCATTTCATGACTTTATTGTCTTCGATCGCACTAAAGTTTTCGCTTTAATTCTGAAAATTGCTTACGTTCGCGTACTATGGCTTTTACCAGCATCCTTCCAGCAATCGGTCTGACCATCCTCTTCTTTGGTCTTGCCAAACTTATCGTTAAGCATTCAGCTTTTTATCAACAGATCGTGCACAAAGCTGATCAAGCACAGTACAAAACGTTGGATGGCTTGCGAGGCTTTTTAGCACTGGGTGTTTTCTTTCATCATGCAGTTGTTAACTATCAATATTTTCAAATTGGCACCTGGCAAGTAGCACCATCCAACTTTTATACGTTTGCGGGGCAAGGATCTGTTGCTTTTTTCTTTATGATTACCGGATTCTTATTTTGGTCAAAAATCATTTCTGGTTCTAGATTCAAACTTAAGGATTTTTATATCAAACGTGCCTTGCGAGTTTTGCCAGCCTATTGGTTCTCGCTTGCCGTCATCGTTGTCATTGTGTTGATCCTTTCTAATTTTTCCTTAAAAGTTAGCTTACCAAGATTCTTGATGCAAATTGGCAGTTGGCTGGTGTGTGGTATCTATGGATTTTCCAACGTCAGTAGCAACGTTTTTCCTGATATTAACTATTCGTCCGTTGGCTTAATCAATGCTTCAGTCCAATGGACGCTGACCTATGAGCTTCAGTTTTATTTGATTTTGCCATTCTTAGCGTGGTTCGCTAGACCTTCAAGGTTTATTGGCTTATTTCTTACTTTCTTAACGCTCTGTTTAGTAAGTAGCTATGAACCGTTACTAACGTTGATGAGCTTTCTTTTTGGCATGGCAGCAGCGTATGTGATTAAGCGCCTTGAGCCAAAAAAACGGTTTTTAGGTTGGCGCACATCACTTGGCATTATGGTGCTGTTAGTCGCAATACCAATTCTTCTGCCGCCGCCTTATATTTATAATCTGGGAGCGATCGCGCTCATCTTTTGTGCCTTTGTGTTGATTGCACATGGAAATGATTTATTTGGTTTGCTGACTGCCCCCGCGTCTAAATATCTCGGCACAGTTAGTTATAGCGTTTACCTGCTGCATGGCATCATTCTTTTCTCAGTGCTGCGGCTCTTTAATCAGATTTATCCTATCAAAGCGATAAATCCAATCTATTTTTGGATGCTCGTAGGATTGTGTGGCTTGATAGTCATTAGTTTGTCTGCTTTAAC
>DATNQS010000257.1:0-2636 GCA_036703925.1 Candidatus Sericytochromatia bacterium | reverse complement strand
TAGATTTGCCAACACGCCCATAACAGCGCTGTTATCCTGCGTTGGCTGTACGGCAATGTCAATCTTATTTGCTAAAGCTTTCTTAGTAAGCTCACCGTAACTTTCAAAAAGAGCAACTTCACGTAGTGGGTCGCCCTTTTTATCCCCTTCCAACATCACACGAGCCACTCGTTGCGTTGGGTCAACCTCGATGCGGGTTACCTCGCCAGAGTCGATTTTGGTCAGCAGCGCACTATAGCTTAGAGCCTCACGATTGCTTTGTGCTAATGCTGGCGATAGCGTAATGCCATGAGCAATGACCCAAAAGGCAGTAGCTATGCCCATTGCGGTAGAGCCTCGTCGTGGCAATCGTTTTACCAGTGCTTTTGTCCAGAAACCTTTCATACACAGCGCCTTTTACCTTAACTTGCCAATCGCTTTAGCTCGCCAATACTTTAGCTCGCTGACCCATTGATGTTATTGATTATGCTGTCTCGGTGACTGTAATGCTGCGATCGCACCCACCTAAGCAGACATAGTTACGGGACTTCTTCTCAGTTTAGCTCACCCATCTCTATCCTAGCGAATGAAGTATTCCTGGTCACAGCCGCCGTTTGCACGCTGAAAGTAGAAAAAACGACCACTCATGCCATCTTGCCAGCAGAATGAATGAGCCGATGGCAGCACAACTAGCAAGCTGCTATAATTAAATCGTAGTCGTTACGAGTTCGTTTTATTTGCCTTGGTCTAAAGGTGTACTTGGGAAGCTAAAGGTGCAGCCCGCTTGAGTTTTGGGGTAGAAAGCTTGCTAGTAGAAAGAGTTGCAATTAGAAGTGTTTCTATCACTCATCTTTAGGTTTCTTTCGGCCGTACAAATCTATTTAAAAGGACGTGTGATTATGGTCAAGTTTGTCTGTATTGCGGGTAGCCTTCGAGCTAATTCTTATAGTCAACAGGCGTTAAATCTTGCAGCACAACGGTTAGAAGCGCTGGGCGCAGAGGTAGAACTGCTTGACCTTCGCTCGCTCAATCTGCCGTTTTGTGATGGTGGTAAAGACTATGCGGGCTATCCTGATGTCGATCGCTTGCGCCATGCTTTCCAGCAGGCAGACGGCTTCATTCTTGCCACACCGGAATATCACGGTAGCGTTAGCGGTGTGCTTAAAAATGCGCTGGATTTAATGAGCTTTGACCAGCTTTCAGGGAAAGTTGCTGGACTCATTAGCGTTTTGGGTGGACAGTCCAACAGCAACGCGCTGAACGATTTGCGAACAATCTTGCGCTGGGTGCACACCTGGGTCATTCCTGACCACATTGCGATCGGCCAAGCATGGCAAGCCTTTGACGCTGATGGCAAACTGCAAGACGCAAAGCTATCAGAACGCTTCGATAAGTTTGCTCAAAGTCTAGTTGAAAATACGCGAAAGCTACGGGATGTCAATTGAGTGGGCTGTTAGCTTAATGTTTAGCCTGCTGTTGCAGGTTAGTCCTTTAAAGTTGCTAATGCCGCAATCGGGTTCTACTGTTCCTGACTGCGGCATTAGTGATAACTATTTGTGAACGGCAACTTCTAATGGTGATGGTGCCCATTGCCGTGTTGATGACCATGATCATGATGATGACCATGATCGTGGTTATGTTGAGCATGGCTCTGGGCAAGGCTAGGATTTACTGCCACAGCTTGCTCTGACAGCAATGCCTCGATTTGAGGGTGTGCCCAGTCTGCTACCATCTGGAGAAATTCGGGACGATCGTTCACACACTCCATCTGCACATAGGTGACTTCGGGATGCTTGCGTCGCAGCGTGTGAATGATGTGATCGACATCGAGAAGCGTTTCGTGGTTCTCAGTCGCGAAACCGATCGGCATAAAGACGAGTGCGGTTGCGCCCAGACCAATCAAGTTGCTTGCCGCTAGCTCGGCGTTGGGTTGCGTCCATTCAATCAATGGCGTTTGGTGGTTGAGCCAGCCCACTGAAGTAAGGGGATAGCGGTAAATCAGCTTTTCACGGATGCGATCGTACAACGCCTGACTCTCATCAATCCCAGACGTAAAGCCCTTTGCTTTGTGAGGGCAACCGTGGTTCATCAACACAATCCCTGTTTGTGAGGGTAGGTGCGCGACAGCTAGATCGGTTTTGATTTTGTCTTCAACAAGCCCCGCCAGCAAATCAATATAGGCAGGCTCGTTGTAGAACGATGGAATGTAGCGAGTGCCCTTAACCCAATGCTCGTTACCATCTGCTAGCTGCGTCAGTGCCTTGTTGACCTGTTCGACCGCAATACCGCTTGTGAAAATGGAATCGACGACTAGCAGCGGATAAATCAGCAGCTTATCGAACCCTTCCGCTTTGATCTCGGTGAGCACTTGCTCTGGCAGAAAGGGAGCGCAGAAGTTAAACGCCTTGAAGACTTTGATCCGATCGCCCCAGCGTTCCTGCAAATACTGTTCAACACCTGCCCGCTGACGCTCAAAAATGGCGTTATGGGGTGAAATAAAGTGATCGTGCTGATGGCTCCACTCATGCAAATCAAACATGGCTAACAGCTTCGCCATTGGAGGATAAATCCACGTTGGCACAGGCGCAAATTTTGCTGTCAGAAGATTAAGCGCTTGCTCGTTGTAATTGGCAAAGTCTTCATAGCTTTCAACTTCG
>DATNQS010000256.1:0-6782 GCA_036703925.1 Candidatus Sericytochromatia bacterium | reverse complement strand
ACTCCTAACTGAAAGGCAGGTTTCAGCGCTTTACTGAGGCGTTGTGCCGCTTTAGCAGCATCTTCAGTATTGTTGATTTGGGGCAGCAGCAAGGTAAATTCGTCGCCACCCCAGCGGGCGATCGTGTCACCTTCCCGCAGGCAGCCAGCTAAGCGAGTGGCAACAGCTTGCAAGAGTTGGTCGCCGATCGCGTGCCCCAAGGTGTCGTTAATGGTTTTGAAGCGATCGAGGTCGAGAAACATGACGGCGAGCATGGTGCCGTTACGATGCGCATTTGCCAGTGCCAGGGGTAGGCGATCGTTAAAGAGCATCCGGTTGGGTAAGCCCGTTAGCAAATCGTGAAACGCCTGATAGCGAATGGTGGCTTCTGCCTGCTGACGTTTGAGCGCACCGCCAATACTGGCAGCCATCGCCACCAAAATTGATTCTTCATTACCTGACCAGCAGCGTTTCGTAGTGCAATCGTCAAAGCCGATATAGCCCCAAAACTGTTCGTCGATCAGAATGGGCACCATGAGGATGGAGAGAATGTTATCCAGTTGAAACAAGGCCTGCTGGACTGCCGGAAATTGGTCGATCGCACCGCAGAGCGTCTGACCAATGGATAACACATCGTACCAACCGCTGGTGCCAACAGCGCTATAGGGTTGATTTTGCCAGTGGGTCTGCTGAATTGATGGTTCAATGGATGGTCGCACCCATTCATACCGCATACTCATAGCAACCTCACCCGTTTCAGGATGGGGATGATTTTCGTAGATGTAAACCCGATCGACCTTAGCGGCAGAGCCTAATGTTTCCAGAACTTTAGCGATCGCCGCTTCGTAGTTCGTATCGGTTAACAAATAAGTCATGGCAGTGGCAACGCCTTGCAGCAGACTATCGCGTTGCAGCAGTTCGGTTTCTGCCAGCTTACGTTGGGTAATGTCTTCGACAGTGCCTTCGTAACCCAGCAGTTGCCCCTTTTGATCCCGCATCGCGCGAGCATTTTCAGTAATCCAGATGATGCTGCCGTCTTTACGGTAGACCTGCGACTCAAAATCTAAAACGGCATCCTGCGCCTGTAGCAAACGGCTGAACTCATCCCGCCGCTGCGGATCAACATAAAGCTGGTGCCGGATGTCGATCAACTTAGTCGTTAACTCTTGGGGAGAGTCGTAGCCATAAATGTTCGCCAGCATTGAATTAGCTGTGAGGTAATGCCCTTCGGGTGTGGTTTGAAAAATACCCTCAACCGCATTTTCGACAATGCTGCGATATTTCTCTTCCGCCTGCTTCAGTGCGGCTTCTGCCTGTTTACGTTCGCTGACATCGCGACAAACGCAGAGCAAGCCATTATCTTCTAACAGCGTGATGGAGAGTTCTTCGGCAAAGGTGCTGCCATCACGTCGTTTGGCGATCGCCTCTCCCTGCCACTGTCCCTGTTGCGGCAAGGCTGGGAAGACTTCACGCTCATAACGCAGCACCTCATCAGGGTCATACAGAAGGCGCCAGTTTTTG
The DNA here is from genome assembly GCA_036703925.1 of Candidatus Sericytochromatia bacterium. Classification (GTDB taxonomy): domain Bacteria; phylum Cyanobacteriota; class Cyanobacteriia; order Leptolyngbyales; family Leptolyngbyaceae; genus Stenomitos. The sequence goes on along the minus strand of DATNQS010000256.1, from coordinate 5,282 downwards.
CCAATCAGGTCAGCCTGTTCGTAGCCAAAGAACTGGGCATGGGCGTGATTCAGGTAGACAAATTCGCCCCTAGCATTGAGTACCGCAATACCTTCAGTGCAGGCTTCGATCGCGGCAAGCTGGAGACGGATCACTTCTTCCGTCTGACGACGATCGGTAATATCTTCAACAGTGCCCAGCACACCAATAACAGTGCCATCAGCATCATGAATGGGGATTTTGTTAGCGCATGTCCAGTTTAGACGCTCATTTGGAATCGTGTTTTCTTCGATCAAAGCCAGAAGTGGCTGATCAGTTGTAATTACTTGAGTGTCTTGCTGCCGAAACCGGACAGCGAGGGCGTGATCGTAGGGCAATTCATGATCAGTTTTGCCCAGCACGCTGGTAACAGAAGCCAGTTTGAGATCTTCAGCAAACTGTTTGTTACAGCCTAGATACACTGAGTTGGTATCTTTCCAGAAAATTGCAAGGGGCAGGTTGTCGAGCAACAACCGCAGAAAGGCTTCTTTTTCGCGTAACGCTTTTTCAGCTTGCTTCAGTGCCGTGATGTCAGTAATAAAACCTTCAATGCCAAGTACTGCGCCGTTTGAGTCGTAGAGTCCATGCCCTTTCTCCCACAGCCATTTCTCTTGTCCGGCTTTGGTGACGATGCGGTACTCGATCTCATAAGGTTTCTGGGAGTCGATTGCTGCCGCAATGCTGCTGAGAATAAACGGCACATCATCAGGATGGCTAATGTCGTTGTAAGAACGCTGCCGTTGGCTGCCAGCAAGCTCTTCGCTACAATAGCCAGTAATCGCTAAACAGCCCTCGCTGAGGTAAAGCATTGACCACTCCGGGTCATTGCCACCAATAAAAACAATGCCTGGTAAGGAATCAACTAAAGTAGATAACTGCTGCTGGTGCTGCTCCAACACTGGTTCTGTTTCAGCCTGCTTGTATTGAATAATGGTGCCCAACTGTGCCGCCACACTAGAGACAATGCGCACATATTCTTCCTCTTCGAGGCGTGGTGCTGCAAGAAAGAAGACAACCGTAGCCAGAACCTTGCCCTTTGCCAAAATGGGTACTGCAAGCGCTGCCTTTAGCGGAGTGGTCTTGACAAGCCGCACTCGCAAAAAATCACGATCGGATGAGCAGCTGACATCGGGAATCCATTCTGGCTGTTTGCTTTGCCACACCCGTCCTGGCAATCCTTCACCAGGGGCAAACACTGCCCTTTCGCTGGCGGCTCTAAAGGTTTGCAGCCCACTTTTACAGCTATACCAGGCGCGACTGCATTCAAGCTGGGTCTGAGCGCCGTTAGGCACCCAGGCTTCGGCAAAGACCCAGTTCATGCTCTGGCAAACGTGTTGCAGCGCTATGTCTAAGGCAAGCTCAAAGGTCTGTATGCCCATGATCGCATCGGCAATATCTTGCAAAAGGTGCGCTTCTAGCTGCGATCGCGCACCTTCAGCCGTACCTGGCTTGAAATCACTAACGTTAAGAGCGGTATAACCTGGTTTAATCTTTGACAAAGGCGTTGACATCAGCAGTGTAAGAGCTTGGATGCAGTAACGATCACGAGCATAGCTGTAGTGTTAGAAGGGGGACACTAAAATTTCCCACCAAAACAATATAACCACTGCGATAGAAAAAGTAGTACGGATAAGGTTGAAAAAGGTTCAAACATTACTTCCGTGCTGTTGGCTTTACTGAATCTTTTAGCACGCTGCTGCGAGAGGCACTAACCGCCTGATTGAAGAAAACTCACATCGCTTACGTAACTGGTGACCCACCCTACTGCCTGTAAAGATTGCTACACGCGCGTACACAAGTGATACATCGACGCAATCTTTATTTTGTTTTACAGCGCTTTGTTAAGCTTACCCTGAAGTGAATCTGGACTTTAGCAGCCAACGACACAAAACGCGGTTTACTCTATCTATTACCTATCAACAGCACGATCGATGCCTCCACTGCCAACTGAGTTCTGACATTGTCTGTTGCCTGTGGTACTCCTACAAGGAGACATCGTACTGTACGATGTCTAGGCAAAAGATGGCACAGGCAGTATGCGCCGTTCATAACCTAAAGTTCCCCTCCAAGGAGTAGTGGCCCCATGTACATTGAGGAAATTATTGCAAGCGAAGTACTAGACTCACGCGGCAATCCTACCGTCGAAGCGCGAGTTGTGCTGGAGGATGGCACAGAAGGATCGGCGATCGTTCCTTCGGGTGCCTCTACAGGTGAGAAAGAAGCGGTCGAACTACGGGATGGCGATAGCAAGCGCTACGGCGGTAAAGGCGTGCTCAAAGCCGTTGAGAATGCAAATCACAAACTGGCTCCCGAACTCATTGGCATGATGGTTACCGATCAGCGCGCGATCGATCTGGCCATGATTGAGCTAGACGGTACGCCCAACAAAGCAACTATGGGCGCAAATGCCATTCTCGCCATTTCGCTAGCCGTTGCAAGAGCTGCCGCGAACTATCAGCAATTACCCCTCTATCGCTACCTGGGCGGAACGAATGCCTCCCTGCTGCCTGTGCCCTGCCTGAACGTTATCAACGGTGGCGGTCACGCTGATAACACAGTAGATTTTCAGGAATTCATGATTGCGCCCCACAATGCGCCCTCTTTTACCGAAGCGATTCGGATGGGCATGGAGACGTTTCATGCGCTCAAGTCTATTCTCAACAAAAAAGGCTTGAGCACTGGCGTGGGCGATGAAGGCGGCTTTGCACCTGACCTTAAATCGAATGTTGAAGCGGTAGAAGTGATTTTAGAAGCGATTGAAAAAGCAGGCTATAAGCCCGGTGAAGACATTTCCATCTGTCTCGACCCTGCCACTAGCGAAATGTGGGAAGACGGCAAGTATGTCTTTTTCAAATCAGACAAATCCACCAAGACTTCGGAAGAAATGGTAGACCTTTGGGCATCCTGGGCACGCCAGTATCCGATCGTCTCCCTAGAAGACGGCATGGGCGAAAACGACTGGCAAGGCTGGAAACTGCTCACCGAGACGATCGGCGATACGGTTGAACTCGTTGGCGACGACCTCTTCTGCACCAATGCCAAAATTCTTGCAGAAGGCATCGAAGCAGGTGTTGGTAACTCGGTATTGATTAAGGTGAACCAGATTGGCACTCTAACTGAAACGTTAGACACGATCGAGTTAGCCAGCAAGAACAACTACAAATACTTCGTTTCCCATCGCTCGGGCGAATCGGAAGACACAACGATCGCTGACCTCGTTGTGGCTACCAGTGCTGGACAGATCAAAACAGGTTCTGGTTGCCGGGGTGAACGAGTCGCCAAATTCAACCAGCTTCTGAGAATTGAGCGGCAACTGGGCAAAGCAGCACGGTTTGCTGGCAAGTCTGCATTTAAGTAGTGCCTTTGAGTGAAGTGGCAGCATCATCCCCGACTTCTTTTCTCGTTTAGCGGCACGAAGCAGAAGTCGGGGATCTGACAGAACTCTCTTCATTGAATCAACAACCCTCCACACTCCCATGCCCGAAATCCGTTTTCAGATTGAACTGCCAGATGGTTCTCAAGAGACGTGCTACTCGCCATCGTTGGTCGTGAAAGAATATTTCGCGCCAGGAAATGAGTATGCGCTGACGGATTTTATTGAACGATCGCGCATGGCACTCAACATTGCTAGCGATCGCGTTCAGGCAAAGTACGGTAGCCCGTGCGGTTTAGCGCTGGGTCAGCTAGCGCAAATTGAGGCAATGGCAGGTAAATACAACCACGTTGCCGAACCGAAAGTGAGGCTGCTCAAGTTTATTGAGTGAGGGGTGGAGCAGTGAAGAAGTGGGAGAGTGAAGGGGTGAGAGGGTGAAGGAGTAGCCGTAGCGCTGATACCGTGTTAATCGGCAGCAACTAGCCTTTGCCAGCGATACGTCCGCAGGTTGATCCGTCCTTCAAGGCTAAACTGGATGCCTTCTGCTTCCAGGAGCGATCGCTGCAAGTGATCACTGCCGTACCGCACCGGGGACTCCGAAACCTCCCCCTTTGCATTAATGACCCGATGCCAGGGGATATCCATTTCTGGTGCAACCCGAAACAACGCATAGCCCACTAAGCGCGCGCGCCTCGGCAAATTCGCCAATTCTGCCACCTGCCCATAGGTCGCTACCTGCCCATAAGGGATTTGTTGAACGATCGCATAAATAGCGTTGTAGGCAGACATGGGGACAAGAAAGGCTAAAGGTTAAAAGCGACATTTTTATACTTCATCCTTCATACTTTAGCCGCCCTCCCTGTCGTCGCCAGAAGATAGCGACTCGTGCTTCCCACTGCTGCCAGTAATAGTCGATCGTCTCTGAGTCAAACCAAAAGATCTCAGCGGGCAGATCAGGAATGGCGATCGCTAGCAGGGCATGATGCAAGTTCACATCGTAGTCTTGATAAGTATGCTGAACGGCTCCCCAGTAGGCAACAACTTGCAAGGGGTAGTCGTTCAGGCGCTCTAAAGAATGCTTCGGTCGATCGGCAGTTTTCCATTCGCACAGGCAAGGAACGCCCTCGTAGCTAGCCACACAATCGACCTTGCCAGCATAGCCAAGATCATGATGAAAGACCGTCCCCTCAACCAGCCGCACATCATCCACAGCAAATAAGACAGGCTTAATGCTTTCCCAGTAAGGTTTGATGCCATCGGGACAGGTCACGACTTCGCCTTGCAGATAGCGCTGCACCTGTTTGTGTGTGCCTGTGCCACGTCGGCTGGCAGTGCCACTAATGCGTGCGGCTTCCTCTACGCCTACCCGTTCACGCCACTGGGCAAGCGCTTCCCGCTGTTGCTGCGATCGCGTCGCGTTGAGAATAGTGCTGACGCTAGGCAGACGATCGCCGCGATCATTGACGTAATACTGTCGACCACTCTGCCGCTCTTGTTTCGCGCTAAGGATGGGAAGCGCCTGAGAATCAGAAATCATAAGGTGCGGCAATGACAGTCTGCTCTGATTGTAGGCGTTGCTGATTGTTAGATCCCCGACTTCTACACTAGGTTCGGCTAATCACAGCACGTGAACCAAGAAGTCGGGGATCTTTATCGCTTCTTTAACGTTTCGTTTCTTTCTTTACTCCTTACCGATGCTCTCGCACTCCGACCTGCTGACACATCTCAAGCAGCGGACAGGTTGAACAACGCGGTAACTCTCCAGTGCAAATGTGTTTACCAAATGGCACTAACCGTTCGTTGATTTCAATCCAATGGCGCTCCGGCAATTTTGCTTCCAGTGCTTTCAACGTTTTTTCAGGCGTGCGCGTCTGCACGTAACCCCAGCGGT
>DATNQS010000255.1:0-4984 GCA_036703925.1 Candidatus Sericytochromatia bacterium | reverse complement strand
CATTTGGCGATCGTGGGCGCGGGGTACAGCAGTCCTGATCGGGTCGGCTTAAAAACCCCGTTGCATATTGCTGTTCATAAAGCCCGCAGTTTTGGCACTATTGCTGCTTGCTCAGGCTTTGTCCTAAGCCTGGTTGCCTCGCTAATCTTTACCCCAGGCTGGAATACAGCCGCAGTTGTGTTGACAACAACTCTAGCCAGCGGCGTTTGCGCTGCCGTGGCTGGCAGTTTGTTTGGCTTTTTAGGCGAAGGTAGCACCGCCAGCATTTATCGTCACCACCTGAATCACGGACGTTATCTGCTAATGATTGAAGGTCCTGAAAAGCTGGTGCATTGGGGGCAGGAGGTTTTGGGACACTACTCAGCACCTAGTCTTTATTAAAAAACGGTTTACGAGCAAGACTTTAATAGCCTTCATGTTCAGCCTTGCCCGTGGGGAAGCGAGCAATAGTCCTAAGTTCCTGGCTAACTGTTGACTGTTGTTACCCGTCGATCGCTCAAACCACTGCTTACCGTTCAACAAACCATTTAAGGCTATCGTGCTTCTGTTCAGCCTCATATCAGCCTTGTAGCGATCTCAGGCTATCTTTACTTACTTTCCTGATCATCCACCTGAGTGGACGAATATCTCCACTAAGGAGTATCTTTATGATTGAAAGTAACCTGGAGTTAGAGAAGTAACACCACATGGGAGTCACTTACCAGCGAGTTGTGCTGAAGTTAAGCGGTGAAGCCCTCATGGGTGAGCTTTCTTACGGAATCGATCCAAACATTGTGCAAGATATCGCTCAAGAGGTTGCTGCTGTCACCGCTACTGGTGTACAAGTGGCGATCGTTGTGGGTGGTGGCAATATCTTTCGAGGAGTCAAGGGCGCTGCCGCTGGCATGGATCGCGCTACTGCTGACTACATCGGCATGATTGCGACTGTGATGAATGCCATGACGCTTCAGGATTCCCTGGAGCAAATTGGCGTCCCAACCCGCGTACAAACGGCAATTTCGATGCAAGAAGTTGCAGAACCGTACATTCGGCGACGTGCCATCCGGCATCTTGAGAAAGGGCGTGTAGTCATTTTTGGTGCGGGTTCTGGCAATCCGTTCTTTACGACTGATACAACAGCCGCACTCCGGGCAGCGGAAATTAGTGCTGATGTGTTGTTTAAGGCAACTAAAGTCGATGGCATTTATGACTCCGACCCAACGATTAATCCGCAAGCACGTCGCTATAAAAGCCTTACCTATGGGCATATTCTTACCCAAGATCTACGGGTGATGGACAGTACTGCCATATCCTTATGTAAGGACAACAATATCCCTATCATCGTGTTCGACCTCTCCGTTAAAGGAAATGTACGTCGAGCGGTGGCAGGAGAACAAATTGGAACGCTTGTCGGAGGTTCTTGTGAAGTTAGCTGACGTCGAAGATCATATGCAGAAGGCTGTTGAGTCTACTCAACGGTCGTTTAATACCATTCGCACCGGACGGGCGAACGCCTCTATTCTCGATCGCGTACAGGTGGAGTATTACGGCGTGCCAACGCCGCTCAAAACGCTTGCAAACATTAGTACGCCTGATGCTTCGACGATTACTGTACAGCCGTTCGATCGCAGTAGCCTTAGCTTGATTGAGCGCTCAATCTCCCTCTCGGATGTGGGACTTACGCCCAATAACGATGGCTCCATTATTCGTCTGAATATTCCACCGTTAACGAGCGATCGGCGTAAAGAGTTCGTTAAAATTGCAGCGAAGTATGCGGAAGAAGGCAAAGTCTCCATTCGCAATATTCGACGCGATGCCGTTGACTCCATTCGCAAGCAGGAGAAAAACAGCGAACTTGCTGAAGATGAAGCCCGCGATCTGCAAGACAAAGTGCAGAAGCTAACGGACAAATATGTTGCCAAAATCGACGAAACGCTTGCTAGCAAAGAGAAAGACATTATGACCGTTTAGTCAGCGGTCAGCGATTAGCGGTCAGCAGTTAGCCATAACGTTAGAACTGTAAATCGGATAGAAGTCACTGAGGCGCTACAGTTTGTAGAGTTGCTGAAGGGTTAGTATCTGATCGACTGGTTTCTATCGCTTTAGGAACGACCTATGTCGCAAACTGAGGGCTGACTGCTGACCGCTAAAAGCAACTCATCAACGAAACTGCACTAAAGGCTGAATGCTGTTAGCTGATCGCTGAAAGCGTTTTCCTGTGCGGGTCGTACAATATAGGCAACGTGCATTGGATAGCCTTCAGAGTAAATGGCATCAATGCGTTTAAGGGCGACCTCGCGATCGTGATATGACCGAAGCGCGCGCTCTTGCCCGTTTGGATAGCGAATACAAAGTTCCCACATCGGTTTAGCCTTACCAAATTGGTTGCCACAGATCGAAGCCGTCAGCTATCTAGAGCGTTTGGCAATGGCTTTAGCAATCAGTATTCTCTCGTTGTCGAGCGAATGCTTTATGAAAGATTTACGCCTTCATCTTAAGATTCTTATCAGAACTTTGCACTCCGTAGAACTGGTGAATTGCATAATTGAGGCAAATACGTACGATAGGGCATTTATCTCAAGTTGTCTGACGCCGAAACAGCTAGACCATTTGATACAAGTACCTGAGCATTGATAAGGATGGCATAATGTTTGACTGTATTGTTGTCGGAGCCGGTCCTGCTGGCGCAAGTGCTGCCTATCACTTAGCAAAGCGTGGACGATCGGTGCTGCTGCTAGAAAAGCAGTCATTGCCTCGTTACAAGCCCTGTAGTGGGGGAGTTTCTCCCGCGATCGCTCAATGGTTTGACTTTGATTTTGCCCCTGTGATCGAGCGCAAAATTGAGAACATCTGCTACACCTGGAAGCTGGGTGATCCCGTTAATGCCAAGCTCCAAACCGCCGAGCCAATGTGGATGGTCAGCCGCAACGTCTTTGATCATTACCTGGTACAGCAAGCACAGAAGCAAGGCGTTGAACTGCGGGATCATACGGAAGCAACTGGCATTGAGTTTAAGAGTGATCACTGGCAAGTAAATACTGTTAGTGGTGCTGTTAGTGGACGTTACCTCATTGCTGCCGATGGCGCCAAGGGGCCCATAGCAAAATGGCTTGGCTTTAAAGCACCAAAGCAGCGATCGGGGGCAGTGCTAGAAGTAGCAGCGTCCAATGTTGATGCCGTCAACGCCTTTTTTGAATTTGGCATGGTCAAAAATGGCTATGTCTGGCGCTTTCCAAAAGCTGACGGCTATGCTCTGGGCATTGCAACCTTTAGAGGCAACGATCCCAACGACCTTAGCAAAACGTTGCTTGAGTATGCTCAAAAGTCCGGTATGGATGTGAAGACGGGGCAACTGACGACTCATCCTCTCTCCTTATGGGATGGTGACCAAACGCTGCATACGCAAAATGCACTATTGGCAGGAGAAGCCGCCTGTGTGGTTGATCCATTCACAGCCGAAGGGATTCGTCCAGCTATTTTTACAGGCGTCAAAGCGGCAGGGGCGATCGACGAGGCGCTAGCTGGCAACACTAATGCATTGCAAGACTATACCGACCTCATCAGCAAGGAGTGGGGAGCTGATATGGTGTGGGCACAACGCCTAGCAGGTGTATTTTACCGGATTCCCAATATTGGTTACAAAGTTGGCATTAAACGCCCCTCAGCCACCGAACGAATTGGGCAGATTTTATGCGGCGAGTTGCGTTATGCCGATGTTGCCAATCGAGCGCTTAAGCGTCTCAGCAGCAGCCTGATTCCTGGTATGGGCTAATAAGCCTCTAAGCCCAAGACAACTTGCAGAAGTTTAGTCTATACAATCCTCTGGGGAATTGGTATAACAACCAAAAACGAATGACTTCTCATGTGGAATCATATTGCTGCCCAGATTAGCCAGGTGACGGGAAAGCAGTTTACTAGCAGCGATCGCCGCTCTGTCGGTGGTGGGTGCATCAATCAGGGCTATGCAGTCTCAGATGGCGATCGCACCTATTTCGTCAAGCTGAATCAAGCGTCTGAGCTTGCCATGTTTGAGGCAGAAGCGGCAGGATTACGGCAACTGCAACGCACGAATACTATCCGGATGCCAACGCCCATCTGCTATGGGGTGGTCGGAGAAAGTGCCTATCTCGTTTTGGAGTGGCTACAGTTGGGGCGGGGAACTAGCGCTGCCTGGGAGGCAATGGGGCAACAGCTTGCTGCCCTCCACCAGACGAAAGTAGGTGACACCTTTGGTTGGGAGCGCCACAACACGATCGGCTCTACCCCCCAAATCAATACCTGGACGGCAAACTGGGCTGAGTTTTGGGTCAAGCATCGGCTCGGCTACCAACTGCAACTGGCGCAGCGACGTGGGGGGCATTTCCCAAAACAAGACCAACTCTTGACCTTAATCCCCGACTTACTAGCAGGGCACACACCGCAGCCATCACTAGTACACGGCGATTTGTGGTCGGGCAATGCCGCTGTCACCCAAACAGGAGAACCTGTTATTTTTGATCCAGCGACGTACGTGGGTGATCGTGAAGTTGACCTGGCAATGACCGAACTATTCGGTGGCTTTCCTGCTGCTTTCTACCATGGCTACAATCAGGTTTTCCCACTTGATGAGGGCTATCAGCAGCGAAAACCGCTCTATAACCTTTATCACGTGCTTAATCACTTCAATTTGTTTGGCGGCAGCTACGAGTCACAGGCAAACCGCATGATCATGCAACTGCTTAGCTAGAAGAAGGCTGGAAGCTAAAGCTGCGGTATAGCCTGACAAGGCAGTTCTGACATCCGTTCTGCTTCTTTAGACCATGCCTCGGTAGAAAGCAACACGCTAGCAGTGTTAAGGCTCACCGGGTAAGGCGGTTCCTGCAAAGCTAAACGAGAGTCTTTTGCTTTTGCTTTTACCAGGCTCACAACCCAGGGTATAAATGCTAAGAGTTCTTCCGGTAAAACTGTTAACTCAAAATGCCAGCCCTGATTAATCCCTTCATACGGTTGATCGCGCTTAAAAAAC
>DATNQS010000254.1:0-3631 GCA_036703925.1 Candidatus Sericytochromatia bacterium | reverse complement strand
ACGGTCGGTGTGCAAGCGGTTTGTTAGCCTATTTCCTTGATAGAAAGCTGCAAGTTCTGCCAAACCAGAATCACGAGCCACAATTGCTGCAAAAAAGAGAAGGGTTTCATTGGTACACAGCAAGCTGGTTAAATCATCCTTTCCGTATCAGCACTGACATGAAAAGCAGGAAAATTTTCTGTAGCCCTTGCCTAACCTGAATTTTCGAGCTCGTATGGCGGTAAAGGACAGTTTCGTCAGTGTGGACCCTGGTTCGCCAGCCAAAGGCAACATAAAGCCACCCGTCTACTACCGCTAGGCTGCGGCAAAAAGCCAAACATAGCCAAGAGACAGTTCCCCCGATCGAGTCAGGTTAGTGTTGCTGGCACGCAACCAGACAGCGGCTCGTTCAATCGGGTGATTGCTCGCTGTGCACTGCACCAGCCTGCAACGATGTCACGGTGGTTGACCGAGAGCCGGGACCATTAAGCAGCAGCGGCTTGACTCGTTGGCGTCGCTTGTGCGCTGCCACACCTGCAAGTAAGGCACCAAAGGTGAAGAGCCCGAAAGTCGTCGGTGGTTCGGGCACAGCCGCTGCACTAATGGTCAGGGCGGCCGCCGCCGCCGTGCGTTCATGACCAGCGGTTGTCGGATGGATCGCATCCCAGAATAAATACGTGTCTGGGGTTTGGCAGGCCGTCAGCAGGCAAGCGTCGGTCACATTGGTGAAACCGTAGCTGCCTGGTTGGGCGATCACGTCACTGAAGAGCGCGGCGACATCAAAGGGAATCACTTGCACATTCGGTGTCACTGGGGCTAATTGCTGGATGGCTTGAGCCAAGGTGGCATTATGGGCTGTACTGAGCGCAGTCAGTTGGGCATTGCCTTGCGTGCCAGGTAGCCTGCCTAAATCAGGCAAATTTGCGAGCAAGATGGTTTGTGCTCCCACTCCAGCCAGCGCTTGGACGGCACCGACCAAGTTCGCGACAGGCTGTTGCACAGGCTGCAACGGATCTAAGGCACTGGCACCGCCCAGATAATCATTCGCACCAGCCCATACGATATACAGTGCCTTAGGATCAGCTACTGGCGTAGACTGCGTGAAACCGGCAATTTGCTGCTGCAGTCCAGGCAAACCTGGCACAAACGTATTTTGAGTGCCTGTGGTGGCACCGCCAAAGGCAAAAGCAGTGGCAGGATTGAAGGTGAGTCCTAATTTGGGTGCCAGGTACTCGACCCAAACGGGACCATTGGAGAAGCGCCCAGCGGTGTAAAACGGTGCTGGTGGCAGCAAACCGCCAGTGGCATTCAACGCATTGCCAGTATCAGAGAGGCTGTCGCCAAAGACATAGAGACCACTAAAACTAAAGGCTTGGACAGCTGTGGGGGCAAGGGCTGTAAGCGTGGGGAGTATGCTCAGCAGTAGGAAAGGCTGTAGTTTGACAACTAAAGAGGGGGGGCGCATGGGTCTCTCCTGAAACAGTTGTAGCGACAAGCGTGCTTGCCAGTCTCTAGCGCTGCTACCAGTGCCGGGGACTGGCAAAGCTTGAGCGCCCACGGGTAACACGCCTGACTCTTTCCATACTCCAGAGGATAGAGAAAAAGCGAGCACTCAGCTCGCTTTTTCCTTAAAGTTTGTATGAAGTTTACTGCTTTTTCCAGCGCCGGTAGCCCCGGTGACTACAGCAAAGTGAAGACCCTACCTGATACAGGAGCGCACACAGACTGACTTGCAAGCGGCGAGAGCGCGAGGACGGAAGGGCGGACGACAGCAGAAGTTAACGACACAGCAAATTGCCCTTGGTCGATCGTTGGCAGCAGACCCAAAGCAATCAGTATCATCCATTTATAAACACCTGGGCATCAGCCGTCCAACTTACTATCGCTACATTCATTCCCCAAAAACGGCACCGACAAGCGTTCTTGATACCAGCTTATAGCCATCCTGCCCAAGCTTTAGCGACCAGAGTTGCACTTTGGTCACGGGTTCGGCAGTGTCATCACCCCATCCAGTCCCTTTGTACAGTGACTTTTTATTGGTTGTGGAGACACATGAGTGTCTTTGAAAAGACAAAGCCAACCCAATCTTGCTTTTTGCCTCAAGCCAGCTTGGTAATTCTAAGCATTTGGAGTGATCACTGAGCAAACTTTCTCTGCAACCCTACAATCAAGAGGCTTGCTTGATGACACGAGTTTGGCTTAATGCCATTTGTTGTTGCACTCTATGAAGGATCATGCGAAGGCAACGACAGGGTCTCCCTGCTTAGGCTGAAATAGTTGTAATCAAGGGGTCGGGCACCGGGAAGGAGCGCTGCCGCAGCAGCGTAAACTGTCGTAAGCCGGCATCATAAGCGAAGACCTTACCAGTCTCGATTTCGTACATCCAAGCATGCAGATTCAGCTGCCCACTATGCAATTTGGATCGCACGACAGGATACGTTTCTAAATTCTCTATCTGCGTCAACACATTCTGCTCGATCGCGATCTTGAGCAAGCGCTCGGGCTCCTCGTGCGCGTAGTTATCTAACACTAACCGCCGCGTCGCTTCGCCATGGCGCTTCAACCAGTCGTAGACCAGCGGCATCTGCTCACTCAGCGTGCCGATTTGCAGCAACCCCTTCATAGCCCCACAGTGGGAATGACCACAAACAATGATGTCTCGCACACCGACTCCAGCGACCGCATACTCGACCCCAGCGGCTTCAGCGCTACTAGCGGCACCATAAGATGGAATGATATTACCAACATTCCGCATCACGAAAAGTTCACCAGGCTGAGACTGCGTGATTAAGCAGGGGTCAATCCGTGAATCGGAACAAGTAATAAAGAGAACTTCAGGTGTCTGCCCAGTCGATAGTCGTTCAAACAGTGCTCGATTGGTGGCGAAGTAGTCGCTGTGAAACGCATTGAGTCCCTGGATCAGACCGGTCACTGACATAAATCGCTTCCTACTGCCGACAAGGCTAGTGAGTGTACTCGTACTGCATCCTCCAAGCGGATGTAGTGCTATCCTTCCCTTGCTACACGCAAAGCATAACATTTTCCGTACTTCTGTGAAGAAATGCTAACAAGTGATTGGAGGAGGACACGAGCACCCGAACTAGCCTTGGGGTACAGCCTGAAGCCAACGATGAAAGGGTAGTAGCCTTAGTAGCGTTGCTTTTGCCCTTGCTGCTTCTCTTGACGAACGTGACCTTAAAGTAGGGGTCGTGCACTGACGTCAAGGGCAGAGCAAAAAGTCTGATATTGGCTGCTTGACCAGACGAAGCCGCTCAAAAGGGCGATTATGCTCCATCCTTTACTAAAAAGGACTACCCTCACGGGAACCGGAAACGCTATATTGTCATGCAGCAGAACAACTTAACCGATGCAGTAACAGGCGACCGCCATTTTGTTCAGGCAGGTTTCCGCGCTTTAATGCTGCAAAAAGTCGAGTAATGCAGCGATGTCCCGTTTGTAGGGCTTCAGCGTGAAGTTTTGCGATGAAGCGATCGTTCCATAGGCCAGCGTCCAAGTCGCTACTAGGCTGTTCTATGCCAAGTATCTAGAGCAAAGTGCTAACCCAAAAGTACGTCTTACCACGGCAACACCTCACCATTCGCGTGCCAAAACGTGCCCGAAGTCTCCAGCGTCAACTCGTCAATGCGTTGCA
>DATNQS010000253.1:0-11683 GCA_036703925.1 Candidatus Sericytochromatia bacterium | reverse complement strand
ACAAGCGTTTGGGGTTGGGTTAGAAGCGGTGCGATTGCTGCTAACCCCACTAGCCAGCCCAGTAAATGTAAGCCGTACCAAGCCATGCGGCGATCGACGTATTGGCTACCGTTGGTTCTGCTAAATGTTGCATCGAGCCAGCGTAGTGCTGCCTCATGACTACCATCACTAAACAAAATGGTGATGTGTTCAACACCTGGAATGACCACCAATGACCGCCCCTGCCCTGCTGCCAAGTTCGTGTTTTCTCCCCCCGCCTGTGCCAGCAACCGTTCGGCATTGCTCACAAATCGTCCCTCTCCACTCCCTGCTTGCAATTGCAGATTTCGAGGAGATTGGGGAGTCACGTTCGCTCCCGTTGGAGAAACGGCAACGGTTGCAGCGAAGCGATACCTTCCGTCAGCTTCGCTAACGCGCTCACGAATGCCAGCATTCATCACAATGCCGCTGCCCATCGAGTGCCCCAGCAGTGCCAGACGATCTGGATCAACCTGGGGTTGTTCTAAGAGAGCTTGCAAAGCCACATCCAGATTCTGCTGTAGCTCGTAACGCTGTAAGCGAGTCCCATTTGCCCCATGCCCGTCAAAATCCCAGAGCATGACCGCATAACCCGCATGAGCCAGGACGTGTCCATACCCCAACATCAACTGTTTAGAACCTGCGAACCCATGTGCAACCAACACTCCTGGGACTGCCTTTGCCCTTTGAGGCACCAGGTAAAGCAGAGGAATCCCCTCTTTTTGGAACGATCGCACCTCTAGACCCGATCGGGCGAGTGCGATTCCTAACCAGGACGAGACAACTAGTAGGATCGCAATTATCAGGAGTCCCAGGCGTTTATAGTTTAATTTCACAGGCTTCAGCTAACGTCCAAACACCACCTACTGGTGTAACGCAAAATAGTCTTAAAGCTTTGGAACTCTACTCAATATCCCGAAATGACGACTCGTTATCAGAGGTGAAAAGCAATGCTTTGCTAGAGCAATCGCCCCAACATTGCGATCAAATCAGCTTTCCTTAAGCGGTGAGGTGCACTGAAGCCGCGAAACTCACGACTCCAGTGCACCCGCGACAGATTGCCAATCTGGAACTAATTTTAATGGCTTCAGGCAGGGGTCAACGCTTTCGATCCATTTTCACTCGCTTCTTTGGGTCTTGTTTGTGAACCCAGGCGAGGAATTTTTGTAGCTGTGTGTCTTGCTTGAGCTGCTCCAGCGTATTCAGGTGTAGTGCTAAATGGGAGTTATCGTAGAGCGTGTGAACTTGTCGGTGACAGGCGGAACAAATTTGAATTGTGGGACTGGGATCGAGACCCTTGCGTTTCGTCTTTTGACGAGGAATCAGGTGGTGTTCGGTGAGAGCGGGCATCGCTCGATGGCAGAGTTCGCAGGGTTGCGGCATCGCTTAGAAATTTAGTGGATGGTGCGGAATAGTGACACGTAACTTGATCCTAGCGATTGCCCGCTGGTACGACGCTACCAACCGATTCGGTTTACCTCCAACACATAGCCTGCAAGGATTCACTTCATGACGAAGTGAACGGCTCCTTTGGGGGCGATCGTCACTCGCCAGCCAATCAGATCGACGGAGGCTGCTCATCTCCTTCTATTCTATTGGGAAGAGTGAAGACGGTAAGCCAGCGATCGCCCCCCTAACAAAGCAATTAGCTCCCAATATAATTTCTAATTAGAAAATTACTTGGTGAGTGATAGGCGATCGCAGCGTGAAGGTAAAACCGCTCCAATGAAATGACACGTAATCCTTCGCTCCCTCTAGAAAGGCTTGAAGGTACTGATACATATATTTTTCAGCCTCTACAGCAACGAAATGACATGAAATGCTTCGGCGATCGCATAAAACGCTGAAGTCCTTGCAGAACAAGAGTTTCAAGCAATGAATAACGAAATGTCATTTATTCCGTCGGTAGCCCACGAAATGACACGTAATTCTTCGGTGACGTTTTTTCTAAAAATTGGCGACCAAAAACCTTAAAGTTCTAGTCTGTAAGGCTTTGAGGCAAAAAACGATTGTGACACCTATTTCTTCGCTTTACAACATTCGCTATCATTTTATCCTTACTCGTTTAGGACTACCAAATAATTTCTATTGTTGCTAAGGCTAGCCAAAGTTTGGAATTGGACTTATCAGCAGTCTTGCTCCGTTCCAACTTTTGTATTATTTGTGACCTTGGTTCAATCTTAATGAACAGGTTAACAGCGAGATCGACTGATTGAACAACTAAGCCAGACTATTTGCAAATCAAAAAATACTCTGCTTAGGCTCTACAAATCACGATCGCAAAAGACTACTCCTTAAGATAGAAAGACTACTCCTTAAGATAGAAAATGCTGCTTTGACACTAACTAATGTTGAGAACCGTACAGACACCATTGTTAAGCAGACGGTTTGATTTGATATGGCGCTTTGATCCAGGGTAAAAGGATGCAGTTCTACTCGCTCTACTTCCTTGAGGAGCGTAGTAAACTCCATGCTTAGAATGGGAGCAAGTTGCTGGCTGTCAGCCAAAGAGGGCGTTTAATTTCGGCTCAGAAAGGTTGTCAGCATGCCTATGAGTTTGCTGTGGCACTGTCCCAGGCAAAGCGACTGTTATTGATTAATCATACTTAGTTGGTGTAATAAGCATAAGACTGGGAGCCAACCATCGCTGCTAAAGTGCGTCATTCCAATGTTTTTCTGTCTGAACTTAATCCCTGTGGCATTGTATAGTGCATGAGTAAACTACGTGTTGCCTTAATTGAAGATCATGACTTGACCCGCGTCGGCTTACGTCTGGTCCTTCAGCGGCATCCTACCATTGAGATTGTGGGTGAAGCATCTGACGGCTTTATGGGCTTAAAGCTCCTTGAAACGTCTCAACCTGATGTTGCAGTGGTCGATTTGGGCTTGCCTGGTTTAGATGGCATTGAGGTGACACGGCGCTTTAAGCAAAGTCTGAATGCGGCAGCAACCGCAAGCAGTTCTCAACCTAAAGTCATGATTTTGACGATGCAGGGGACAGAGGACTCTGTTTTAGCCGCTTTTGCTGCCGGAGCCGACTCCTATTGCATGAAGGATTTACCAGCAGATCGACTGCTAGAGGCATTGCAAAGTACTTATGAGGGCAACAATTGGATTGACCCTACGATCGCCCAGTTGGTTTTACAGCACCATCGTCAGTTGCAATCAGCTACACCAGTCGGCACGAGCGGCAGTAAAACGGTAGACATTCTGGCTGATGGGGAGCAAGCGCCAGTCCTCCAAGCCTATCCTTTAACGCAACGAGAGCTTGAGATTTTAACCCTGGTAGTAACCGGGTACACTAACGCCAAAATTGCGAGCGAGTGTTACATCACGATTGGCACTGTAAAAACGCATATTCGCAATATTCTGAACAAGCTTTGTGTGGACGATCGTACGCAAGCGGCAGTACGTGCCTTACGCTCTGGTTTAGTTGTCTGAGCCGTCTGCTGCTAGTTTGCTAGTTAAAGCGCCTAGAAAGATCATTTTTGTGAAATAACAACAGTGACCCAATCAACTATCAAGGTTTCAGCCGATCTTTCAGATGAATTGCTCACCGAAATTTGTGCGTCGGCTTCTGTCTTTACCTGCGCCTGTCCCGCTTATTTAACCCGTTTATTACGACAAGTGCGTACCTTTCGGTTTTATACCACTAATTGTATTGAACGCTTCCCAGAAGCCGCCGAGACTCATCATTGGTTAGATCAGCAAGGGGATCAGATCGAGCAATTACTCTTTCAGACGTTGCTAGAACTGCTGCAAAAAGAGCAACTGTTGGATGCCACCAATCAGGTATCGTTCAGCGAAATTGCAGAACGATCGCGAGCTAAAGCTCTTCAGCAGATCAATCCGCTTTAAAGCGATTACTGCTCTTAAACCATAATTTGTCTTTTATTTGTCTTTTAACAGACGTTGGATTTTATCGTCTCAAAATAAGACAGCTCTGTACTTTAGTTTAAAAGCAGAGTGGCAACGATATTATTTGTTTTTCCAACATGCCTTCTCTTTAAAGAAACGCTCTGATTCTTCCATGGCAATAATTACGCCTGATTGTGATAAGAATCACTTAAACCCTTTAAGATAACTCTTAACTTAAGGACATAGCATTCATACTTCTTAATAAGGGGTGCCAGCCTCAGTCAAGCGTCCTTTTTTACTCCATCTTATGAGTTTAAGCTTTCTTTGATCAGCACTACATTCTCTTTTCAAGGAACCCCATGTACCCCACTGTGGCTTCGGAACAACTGATTCACCGCTTTAAATACTGGGCGGATGGCGTGATCCAGACCGGAATGAGTCAAGGACATAACCTTTATCGTCAAGTGGCTTCTTTCTCAATGTTGCAGAGGCAGCAAGCATACAGTTTGGGCATTGACTTGGCTCAACATGGTCAAACAGTGATGCTAACCCACGCCGAAGATAGTTATACCGTTTGGGTCGCCTTAATCGACAGTGCCAGTGCAAACCGCCTTAGCTGTTTTGCCGATAGAGGTAGAGAAGCTTCAACTGCTGCTCTTACTCATTAATGACATTTTGGATTTAGCCAAAGTGGAGGCTGGCAAAGAGGAACTAGTACTGATACCAATTTCAGTATCAAAACCTGTGCTTACTGCCTTACTCTGGTGCAGGAGTGAGCCCTTGAACAAGGCTTACGACTCATCAAGACGAGCGTCGCCTCAAGCAAATCTTAATCAATCTGCTCTCGAATGCAATCAAGTTTACATCTGTTGATGATGTGTCGCTGAGTGTGCAAAAGCAGCCTCAAGGTCTGACCTTTACGTTGTCTGATACAGGTATTGGTGTGGCTGAAGCGCAGCTCCCCTTGTTGTTTCAGCCGTTTGTGCAGTTAGATGGTCGCTTGAATCGGCGGTATGAAGGTATGGGACTGCGGTTAGCCCTGGCACGCGAGCTAGCGCAACTGCATGGTGGCGATATATATTACCGTCGAGTCAACGTTAGGGCAGGGCAGCCAGTTTACGCTTTACTTACCGGACGAACCACCAGGGCTAAAGCAAGGTCAACCCGTAGCAAACCTCCTGATACCCTCTCCTCGTCATACTCTCACCCAGCGGCAACCAGTGCCTTCTCGTCGCATCTTAGTCCTGGAGGAGGATATTGCTAGCGCAATGCTCCTCCAGGACTTTTTACAGGCTTTGGGGCACCAAGTTGAGCATTGGGCGGATGGCAGCAACTTTTTAGAGCGGGTGCAGTTGTTCCGCCCAGCCTTAATTTTAGTGGATGTCCAATTGCCCGACGGCATCACAGGGTTCGACTTGCTAACAGCGCTACGGCAAGAAGCCGCTTTGCACCAGTTGCCGGTTGTGATGGTGACTGCAACGGCGATGCAAGGCGATCGCGAACGTTGTTTAGCGGCGGGCGCAACTGACTATCTCAGTAAACCCATCTAGACTGCCCAAATCGAGTCGCTCTTGCAGTATCTCTCTGTAACCTGAAGGTTAACGTAACTGAAAGTTAACGAAACGAGACACCGCTACTGATGCACAAAGTCTTCGAGCGTATGGGTAAGCCTATCCGCTAGACCTTCTGGTAGGAGTGCTTCGGCTGCGACTGCCGCCTCGATCTGCTTCACAGTCTCAGGTGGCAAGCCTAAAAGCTGCACCAGGTTTTGATAAGCAGCGTCTTCCTCTGTGTTGATGCTAGCTTCATTGGGAGAACGAGCACTACAGCTAATGACTTCATAACCCAAATGCAAAACGAGTGCTCGCTCGGCATCGCTTTCTAGTTTGGACACCAGTTCACTGAGGGGAAGATGCTGCATCAAATACTCGCGCAGTTCGTGCTGTAATGCTTCTTGCTGTGCAGCATCAGTAGCAAAAATGCGGCTCAGGCGGTCTAGCATTACCGTCACCTCTTCAGCGGCAAGATGACCATCAGACCAAGCCAAGGCAGCGACAATCCGCAGCAAATTCATTTGACGCGGCGTAATGGAAGGAGGTGGAGGCATCTGTAGCATAATAAACTCCTGCTCTAGCATCTATGTGCAGCATCATGGAGCGGTAAAACCCTCGTTTGAATAAAGCTGTTGGCGATCGACAACTTTACTAGCTCCATCTTCACTTTATTCTACAAGCGAACGGGCTGATTGAAAGCCAACAATATGTTTAGATTTCAACGTAGCTTTGGCTATTACGGTTACGCATCATTTACAATCACCACATTTTACTTATGGATAGCATTAAGTAGCTGGGCGTAATTATTGATAAGACGCATTTCGACTTCGCGTTCGACTGAGTGCCCTTCGGCTTGAGCGCTCAGGTCGAAAGCTCACGCCGAAGTCTCAATGCTCCCAATCTCATGTGTAGGCGGGTTTCGACTGCGCTCAACCCGATCTCTAAGTGATGCTTAATTTAGCCCTCCTACTTAGGGATTGACTGATGGATTGAAGCGTCGATCGCCCGACTGCACCTGCCAGAGTCCGGCATAAATCCCGTCGATCGCCAGCAGTTCCTCATGCGTTCCTTGTTCCACCACTTGCCCCCGATCCATCGCATAAATGCAATCGCTGTGGCGGATGGTTGATAGACGATGGGCGATCGCGATCGTCGTACGGTTTTGCGTGATCATGATCAGGGATTTTTGAATGGCTGCTTCTGTTTCATTGTCTACGGCAGAAGTAGCTTCATCCAAAATCAGAATCGGTGGATCTTTGAGGATGGCACGGGCGATCGCTAAGCGCTGTCGCTGGCCTCCAGAGAGCTTCTGTCCCCGTTCACCCACAATTGTGTCGTAGCCCTGAGGCAGTTGCCGAATAAATTCATCAGCTTCGGCTAATTTTGCCGCATGAACAATCTCCTCGTGGCTGGTGCTAAAGCTACCATAGCTAATGTTTTCAGCGACCGTGCCGTGAAACAAAAACACATCCTGGCTGACCCAACCAATACAGCGGCGCAGATCGGCTAAGTTCAATGCTCGAATATCAATGCCATCAATCAGAATTTGTCCATGTTGAATTTCATAAAACCGGAGTAAGAGCTTCACTAACGTACTTTTACCCGATCCTGTAGCACCCACAATGCCAATCGTAGATTTGGGTGGAATGTGCAGAGAAAGGTGTTTGAGAACACGATCGCGATCGCTATAGGCAAAGGTAATGTCATTAAAATGCACGTCGCCACGTACAGTATTGAGAGGGAGAGGACGATCGCCTGTGGTAATCGCGATCGGCGTATCCAACAAGCCCATCACTCGTCTCGTCGAAGCCATCGCCCGTTGATAGCTGTCTAAAATTTCACTTAAAGAGGCAAAGGGCCACAGCAATTGCTGCACAATAAACACCAGAAAACCATAAGTACCGACTGTGATTTGATTATTTAAAGCCGCAATGCCGCCAAAAAATAGCGTTGCTACAAAACCCACCACAATCACCATCCGAATCAGGGGAATAAAGGCTGCACTCAGCGCAATTGCTCTGCCATTACTGCGGCGATACGCTTCGCTTTCGGTCAGCACGCGATCGCGCTCATACCGTTCCGCCGTAAAGCTTTTAATGGTGGCAATGCCAGAAAGGTTATTGGCTAATCGACTATTGATTAACCCAGCTTTTGCACGCACATCAGCATAACGAGGAGCCAGCCGCCGCTGAATTGCCATCGTGCCCCAAATAATGAACGGAATCGGCAGCATTGCGACCCAGGCAACACTTGGACCGATCACCACAAATGAACCACCGACCACTAAAATAGTCGTGAAAAAGTGCAAAATCCTTGCTGCCCCGGAGTCGAGGAACCGCTCTAATTGATTAATGTCATCATTCAAAATGGAGAGCATTTCTCCAGTGCTGCGGTCTTCAAAATAGCTCAATTCCAACTCTTGCAAATGGCTGTAGGCATCCAACCGCAACTCGTGCTGCACGGTTTGTGCCAGATTGCGCCAGAGGCGATCGTAGAAAAATTGAAAGAGCGATTCTAAACTCCAAATCAGTAGCGTCAAAAGAGACAATACTGCCAGTTGACCAACGGTATCCGTCACCCCCACACGTGCAACCAGAGAGTTCTCTTTTTGCACCACAACATCGACCGCAACCCCAATAAGATAAGACGGTGCCAGGTCGAAAATTTTGTTCAGGATGGTGCAAATGGTTGCCAGCCACACTTGAGGGCAGTAGTCTTTGGCGTAACGTAACAAGCGTAAGAGAGGATGCACGATGAACCTGGGTTAGACGATCACCGCTCCAGTCTAGGAAAGTGAAGGGAACGTTGTCCATCACAAAACCAGTACATGCTTCTCAAACAGGCAGTTTCTAGCAAAAACCTACTGGTTGCAAGTGGAATGAATTAGCGATCGTAGACAAGCTAAAGTTGCTTTAACCACAATATCTATTCATCATTTCAATTGGCTGGCTGTAATCGCTGGCACAGAAGGTGTTGCATGGTTCAAGTAAAACAGCACCATTGGCAGATGAAGGTTCAATATATTAGGTTTTCTAAGTCAATTCTTAGGATAACTTCAGCTTGTCGTGACTCAATAATCAGCTTGTCGTGACTCAATAAATGGAGGTAACTGTTAGCGCCAAAAGGAAGAATATATGAGGAAGAAGTTAGCATTAGCGATCGGATTTATTTGCACTCTGATGCTTGCAATCAGTACTGTAGCTGCGCCATCTATGCAGTGTTTTAAAACCTAGAGCCAAAGTAGAATTTCAGCCATGGTGAGCATGGCGAGATAATTTTCTGCCCGCTTTTTATAGCGGGTAGCAACGCGTCGAAACTGTTTTAGGCGATTGATGGTGCGTTCAATGCGATTGCGCTCTCGATAAGCCTGACGGTCAAACCGTGTCCCTTGTCGAGATTCATTAGCTCGGCGGGGAAGGACAGCCCCAATGCCACGTCGCTGCAAGTAGGTACGAATCGGTTGTCTGGTGTAGGCTTTATCTGCCGCTACTCGGTGGGGACGCAAGCGTAGTCGTCCCTGTCCCACTTGTTTCACTTCGCCTTGCGCCATCAAGGTCTCGAACAGCACTGGCTCGTGGCGTTGCCCGACAAGCAGCAGGAAGGTCACGGGCCAGCCATTGCCCTCACAGCGGAAATGAATCTTGGTGCTAAACCCACCGTTGCTATAGCCCAGAGCTTCTGACTCCGCATCACTACCGCTTGCTCTCGCAGCGTGTTGGTGGGCTCGCATCACACTGCCATCGACAAAGTGGAGCTTTCAGTCCAACTCGCCGCGGCATCAGACTGCTGTTGCCATTGAGCCAGCATCTGCTGCCAAAGTCCTCGCTTGCGCCAAGCATAGAAGCGCCCTGAAACGGTTTCCCAGGTACCATAACGTGATATTGGTACATTAGGCGACGGGAGCGAAGTCGTTTTTGAAATATACAAGGCGTCTGTAATCTGGGACGGAAAAGAACAGATTTTGATGTGGCGGCTTCTGACGCAGATCCATTAGTGGGAATGGGTTTGCTGTATGGGTTTAAGATTCAAATTGAGGCGGTTGAAGGCGGTCATGTGATAATCGAAGCCTTGAAGTAAAGCCGAGCAATCAGTAAGGTTTGGTCTAACAATTCCGTTACACACCGACTGAATCAGGTAAATTGATCAGTCCGGAAAGCTTCTAGCGGCAGGTGGACGGAGCCGTCACGCTAATTTTTGTGCTATCTTCAATTGCGAATTCATAGTTATAAAAAGCGAAGCCTAACGCTTCTCTTTCTTCAGCATAAACTTATCAAATTTGATCACCGCAGATTTTGGATCGCGCGTATCAAAGCGATAGCTACTGATCGTGCCTGTACCCGTATCAAAAATACTGAAGACGGTAATATCGTTGCTGGCAATGTAGGGCATGGGCTGCTTTTTGGCATCAAGGAGAGGGTCGATCGTGGGTACGATCGGCTCCAACCCATTAGGATTACCTGTTGCAGCGTAGTCTTCCTTGTAGCCTGTGGGTACATTGCGCTTTCGATCGCCCACAAAAGCGCCATAGGAATTACCGACATTCGAGGTTTCTAAAAAGTGCATACCGCTGGGGCTAATAAACCGATTCCATAGATGCGAATGCCCATAGAACACGAGTTGCACATCCGCTTTTTCTAACAGCGGCACTACATCTCGAATGATGTAATCGTCTTTGATGGGATACTCATAGCGAACGGTTTCTGTGACTGTCTCTTTCGATGGTTTAGATCGGTCTGGTGGTAGCGGTTGATTGGGTAGAAAATCATACGCGATCGCCCTCGAACCGTCTAGTTTAACTTCCACTTCTTCT
The DNA here is from genome assembly GCA_036703925.1 of Candidatus Sericytochromatia bacterium. Taxonomy (GTDB): domain Bacteria; phylum Cyanobacteriota; class Cyanobacteriia; order Leptolyngbyales; family Leptolyngbyaceae; genus Stenomitos. The sequence goes on along the minus strand of DATNQS010000253.1, from coordinate 1,444 downwards.
GTATCCATTATCTGCACTGGCTCAGTGTAAGCAGGAACGATATTCTCGCCTAAAGAATGGGGTGGATGATGGAACATGACTATTTTATATCTGGCTTGTTTGAACTCTGGGCTGTTGAGTTCTTGCTCTAGCCAATTGTATTGAGGGCTATCTTTGGCGATCGGCTCAAAAAGGTGCTGTCCCCAACCCCAGTTTTTGACATTTTCTTGTGCATTTTCAATGTCCTGATCCCGCTCCCGATATTTCCCTTTTGCATCTGCAGCGAGGCTGGGCACTCGCCAAACGTTGGTGATGTACAGTACGACCAAACGCATATCCCCAAACGTCTCTGCGTAATACCGCTTTCCACCTTGAGGACTTTGGGGCAACGTGAAAATTTCTTCGTAGGTGTCTGTATTGAACGAGTGATCTTTCACCCATTGCTTACGAATGGCTGGATCGTCTGTTGGGTTAATTGTTCTGAAATCAGCATCATAGAATGCCTCTGCAACTTCATAGGGCGCTGTGTTGTAGAACTGATCGTTCAAAGCATCCTTGGTAGAGAAGCGTCCCATGACTTCGTGGTTGCCGATCGCGGTATACATTGGCGCATGTTGAATGATTGCACCACCGTTGTAGCGAGTCTTGCTCCCGTTTTTCTCCAGGTCGTAGCAGGCGCGACCTTGTAAAGCTGGAAAGAACGAACCGCCGCAGGCATCGTCGAACCATTCGGAAGCACGATCGGCCACATTGATTAGATCACCTGCAAATAAGACGAGATCGACCTGCCCCACGGTTTCCACCACTTTTCGCAGATTTGCCGCTACCATCGGTTTCACTTGATGGTCGGAGGTCAGCAAGATCTTTAATGGCTTTCCTAATGATGGTTTCGCCGTTAATGTGTAAGTCCCGCTGGGAACAGTTATGCCGTCTTCACGCACACTCATCACACGGTAAGGCACACGTCGATCGGGTGTTAATCCTGTTACTTCTGCTTCGTGTCGCCAGATGGGACGGACAGTAACGCTGGTATCCTTCACCGCACGTTTAGATTCTGGGTCCTCGCGGGTGCGGCTGAGTTGCGTTGTTTGAGCGATCGCCTGCTTAGACAACTCTGCGCCATAGGCAACCGTATGTTTGGCACCCGCAAACTCAGTGAACCAGACCACCCGCATAGACGAGTCGGTGGGCAGTTGCAGAAAAGGCTCGGTCAGGAGTGTGGGTTTGGCAGACATGGCGATCGTTGGGGTGAACGAAAGGAGAAGCGACACCGCCAGCGCGGCTAGCAGGAGCATACGATTCGGCAGGCGCTTCAGCATAGGTACTGGGCTACATAAGCTAGACTACATCAGCGAAAAAGGGAGAGCTTAATTCATAACTAGCAGCGAACTGTGTGGTTTTGCCTAGAGAGCCAAGTAAACCTGCGGTCGTGGTGCTTAATCCTGCCGAGTCACCCGCACCAAAC
>DATNQS010000252.1:0-6055 GCA_036703925.1 Candidatus Sericytochromatia bacterium | reverse complement strand
AGACCGATCGAAATAATGATTAGCGTGGTCGAATTGGCGCGACGGGCACGCATAGGCGACCAGATGAGCTTCTCACTTAATAGCACTGCCAAAACCGTCATCCCTGCGCCCACTAGCATGGAGAGCCAGATATTGAGTCCCGCTGTATTAATCAGCAGTGTCAGGTAGGCACCCAGAGTCATAAAATCGCCGTGGGCAAAGTTAGAAAGACGCAGAATGCCATAGGTAAGGGTCAACCCGATCGATGCCAGGGCAATAATACTGCCGACTGCCAAGCCATTAACTACGAGTTGAGCGAGTTGAGGGTCCATTGCAAAGGGTTGAGGCGATCGCTTTGATTGTGCAGGATAACGGCGACCTTTGGAAAGTGCAAGCGCAATTTTAAGCAAACATAGTACAAAGAGCGGTCAGTCTAGAGTCCAAATTTATCTGATTGCTGCAACCAATATGCACGGTAAGCAATCACAAGACCACCTGTAGCCGTAGCCGCGAACGCAGGCGCTGCAACCGGAATCCAGCCGTGCTGTAAAAAAAGACCGAAGCCGATGGTAGCCAAACTGAGTAGGAGCAACGCACCACTTAATGCCAACACCATCGGTTGCCGGACGTACCATGCCAGCGCGCCACCGATCGCTGCCCAAGTTGCAATCCACAGTGCTTCAACCCATTCAGACCAAAACCAGAAGAGCGATCGCCCTTCCATGGCTGCGTCTAAAAGCTGGCTGACCATTTGCGCGTGCAGCAGCACTCCAGCCATGCGAGGCGTATCGTCGCTAGCAGCACTGTAGGGAGTGGAAAAGAAATCTTTACCGCTGGGTGCCGTTGTACCAATCAGAACGACTTTATCCTTCACCCAATCAGTCTGAACCTTGCCATTGAGAACATCGCTTAGGCTGACCTGCCGCGCGATCGTCCGTCCCCGGTATTTGAGCAAGACCTGGTAACCGCGAGCATCGATCGCCTGGTAGCCGCCTGCCTGACTCTCTAACGGACTAAACTGCGTCTTGCCAAGCTGAAACAAGCCAGGATCATTGGAGCGTGGCTGAAGCGAAAGTTTGTGACTGGCAAGATAGGTCAGCGCCAACCGCAACGAAAAAGAATAAAAGGTAGTGGGGCGTTTATCGACGGTCGCAGTGTGTTCCACGGAACTGTCAGCAAACAGCAGGTTACGCCGCAACACATCGCCTGGGTCAAGTACAAAATCGTTGAACCCAATACGATCGAGGGGCACTCCTGGAGGCGCAGGTGTCACAGGTGCAGTCGCGCTGCCCAGGTTAGTAATCGCAATGATGTTTGGTGCATTGAGTGCAGCCAAAAATTCTGTGCGACCTGGCGGTTGGGGAATATCACGTAATAGATTAAGCCCAATCACTTTAGGTTTGGCAGTCTGGAGTGTCGTGATTGCCTGCGCGAGGGTACGATCGGCTACTGGAAAGCGCTTTTGGGCAGCAATATCAGCCTCGGTGATGCTAACCACCAGCAAGCGGTGATCAAAACCGGGGTCTGGGCTCACCTGCACCAGGCGATCGTATGCCGCCAACTCTAGCGGTTGTAACCAGCCCAACTGACGCAGACCGAGTATTAACCCCGTGACTGCAACGGTAGCAATACCCACAGAGATCCTTGCCAACTTTCCCTTTGGTCTATTGTCAACGTCCAACACGCTTCTTGGGAGTGGCTGCGAATGCGTTAACGCTAGTTGATCCGTTTGAGGCTGGCTGGCGCGATCGAGGGCAGGGTTTAGAACCTCCGTTGGCAGGTATGTTGACAGCGTCATGGGTAGCCGTGTGTCATCCGCAACGGTCTCAGTCGGATGCTCTAAGGCATATAGCGCCGACTGAGCTGTCTGATAACGCTGACTGAAATGGTAGCGCGTCATTTTCGTTAAGATAGCTGCCAAACCAGGGCTTACCTGCGCTTGGTCGTGCCAAATCGCTTCGCCCGTTTCAGGATGAGTTGGCAGTTGAAAGGGCTGCAAGCCTGTCAGAGCGGTAATTGCCGTCATGCCCAGCGCATACAAATCACTGTTGTAGCGCGGTTTGCCCATCATTTGCTCACTTGGTCCATAGCCGTGTGTGCCAATGCCTACCGTCAGTTCAGTCTGCCCCGGCACCATGCTTGTGATCTGCGTCTGAATTTCCTTCACAGCGCCAAAGTCGATCAGCACAAACCTGCCGTCGCGCTGCCGCCGAATCAGATTTCCAGGCTTAATATCGCGGTGAATGACATTGTTTTGATGCACAAACGTCATAACTTCGAGCACGTCTAGGAGGAGAGCAATCACAGTTGCTTCCTCAATCCGTTTTTCCGCTGCAAGTTCATCACTTAACGGCTGTCCTTCAACGTATTCTTGCGCTAGGTAAAACTCCTCGTTTTCCTCAAAATCAGCTAAGAGCGTGGGAATTTGGTCATGGCTACCTAACTTTCGTAAGGTTTCGACTTCAGTCGCAAAAAGGCGACGTGCGATCTGCAAGAATCCTGGTTCTTGATAAGCGGGCTTGAAGTGCTTAATAACACACTGAGGACGATCGGGCTGCAAAATATCTTCTGCAATATAGGTCTGCCCAAAACCACCACTGCCCAAAACCTGGATGATTCTGAAACGTCCGTTTAGCAGGGTTCCCATCATATAGCCCAGCCTTGATGAAGTTCACGGCTGCGAAAAAAGGGCATCCTGAGTGAGCAATTGCAGCGCTGCTACCGATTGTGGCACACAAATTTGTAGGTTTAGAGCTGCTCTTAACTTCGCTGTACCGTTGCCAGAATCTCGTCCAGAATCTCCTGTGCGCCCTGTTGGCGAAGACGTTGAGCAAGCTCCAAACCTAGCGCCTCAGCCTCTGTTGCCAAGCCAGTCACGCTATCTTTGGCCACTTTCTGACCATCCAGGCTGATGACGATGCCAAGTAGTGTCAGCCGATCGCCCTCCAGAGTGGTGTTTACGCCGATCGGCACCTGACAGCCACCTTCCAGCGATCGCAAGAATGAGCGTTCCGCATAGCAACGATACGCTGTTGGCTTATGCTCCAGTGCTTTTAACAGTAACAACACTTCAGCATCATCCCCCCGACATTCAATGCCAAGCGCCCCTTGTCCAACCGCATGCAGCGAGATTTCAGCAGGAATGAATTGATGAATGCGGTCTGCCATATTTAACCGCTGCAAGCCCGCCGCCGCCAAAATCAGCGCGTCGTACTCGCCTGTATCCAGCTTCGCCAACCGTGTGTTCAAGTTTCCCCGTACATCCTTAAAGCTGAGATGGGGATAGTGGTGTCGCAGTTGCGCCAAGCGTCGGAGCGAAGACGTACCGACGATTGCCCCCTGTGGCAATGTGTCTAGCTGCTTGTCTTTGTGCCGTTCGTGAACCACCAGCGCATCGGCAGGGTTTTCGCGCTCGGTGACGCAGCCCAGAACCAGACCTTCCGGTAAGTGAGTCGGCAGATCTTTGAGCGAATGGACAGCAAAATCAATGTCACTGTTGATCATGCCAACTTCTAACTCTTTCGTGAATAAACCTTTATCACCAATTTTTGCCAGCGCTACATCCAGGATCTTGTCGCCCTGAGTACTCATGGTGTGTACTTCAAAGGTTCTCTCTGGAAAGGCTTTTTGCAACTGCTCTTGCACCCAATAGGTTTGCACCAGCGCTAACTGACTTTTGCGGGAACCAATGCGAATCGTGCGAGCGGCGATCGGAGTTACGGTAGGCGACATAAATTCCAGGCTTGAAACGAGCTTCAAAAGTCACTCCCTCCACATTACCGCAGTGTGCAACTCCTTTGGTGCGGGTCCTAGGCGGTGAAGCGTTACAGATAATTAAGCTGGAAGGCAGGATATTCTGTGTAGACAGCATCAGAGCCTAAGTCGGTCAAAAGAGTACCGCTTGCCCAGACCGTATCCTCAAAGACAATGTCTAGAAGCGCATACTGGAAGACTGAGACAGCCACTTGCTTCCCTAGCAACCTGCCCTGTAGTGCTTTGTGTCATGCTGGATGCTGGTAAAAACAGCTCCACCGCTATTAATTGGGGTGGAAATTATCAACAAAAGCAAATTGCCGTCAAGCTCTTTAGACGTTTGCACGATCGCCAATGACTTCTACAACCGCTCAACCCGCTGATCTTGAAAGCTTTTCTGCCGAGTTAGCTGGGCTAGAGATCATTACTGACCCGGCTCAACTCACAAAACTTTCGCAGGACTACTACACTTTTAGCCCTATTTTGCAACCGCTATTAAACGACAAGCGGGGCGATGTTGTGGTGCGCCCAACGACAGAAGCAGAGGTCATACGGGTGGTAACCGCCTGCGTCAAACGGAAGATCCCCCTTACTGTACGTGGTGCGGGGACAGGCAACTATGGGCAGTGTGTACCGCTTCAGGGCGGAGTTATTCTTGACTTGTCGAAAATGCAGGCAGTGAAATGGGTCAAACCGGGGATCGCTTGTGTAGAGCCAGGAGTTAAGCTAGCAGCCCTAGATAAAGAGACGCGAGGTAGTGGCTGGGAGATTCGGATGTTGCCCTCTACTTACCGCACTGCAACGATCGGCGGTTTTATTGGTGGCGGCAGCGGTGGCATTGGCTCGATTACCTATGGGCAAATTCGCGATCGCGGCAACCTCCTCGCAGTACGAGTTGTCACGGTAGAAGACGAACCTCGCGTGATTGAGCTACGCGGCCATGACGTTTACAAAGTCGCTCACGCCTATGGCACCAACGGCATCATCACAGAGCTAGAAATTCCCCTTGCACCGGCTTATGCTTGGGCAGAAGCGATCGTAGCCTTTCCCGATTTCATGACAGCGGCTCGGTTTGGGCAAGTCTTGAGCGATAGTGATGGCATCATCAAAAAGCTCGTCTGCATCTGCGCCGATCCTATCCCCACCTATTTCGCCGCGTTTCGCAATGTGATTCCTGCTGGCAGTCATTGTGCTCTAGTTTTAGTTGCAGAATCGGCTCTAGAACCCTTTGCAGCACTGGTAAGCGAGTACAACGGCACTATCTGTTTGCAAAAAAGCGCCCAAGAAGCGAGCAAGGGAACCACACTGGTTGAGTACTCCTGGAATCACACCACGCTTCATGCCCGCAGCGTCGATCCGTCTCTTACCTACCTGCAAACCATGTTTCCGTCCGATAAAGAATTGAAGCTGGTGGAGCGGATGTATCAGCACTTTGGTGATGAGGTTATGATGCATCTAGAGTTTATTCGGATGGGTGGCGAAGCAATACCTGCTGCCTTGCAGATTGTCCGTTACACCACTCCAGAGCGTCTAGCAGAAATCATTCGTTACCACGAAGACAATGGTGCTTTCATTGCCAATCCACATACCTACGTTTTAGAAGATGGCGGCAGGAAGACGGTTGACGTGGAACAGTTGCGCTTTAAAGAAAGGGTTGATCCCTATGGGTTGCTGAATCCCGGCAAGATGCGAGCTTGGGCAGAGAGAGAGTAGGGAACGGAGGCAAGGGAGGGAGCGGAAAAGTTTCGAGTTTTGAGTTTTGTTGTTGCTTCCTCTAAGAACTAAGAACCAATAACTCCGATCGCCTCATCCCAAAATTTCCTTACCCAGGGCGCTATGATTGTACTGAGGTTAAGTTGTGTAAAGAAAATTGACTACAACGGTTGAGTCTCCTGACAGCATTGCGTTGCCAACAATCTGGCACCCGCTCGATCCCCTTTGGCAAGGAGACGACAAAGTGGTGCAGCAGGGTCTCCCTCATCGCCAGCTAGCACCAACCTGGCAAATGCTAATGCTGGGCGATGGTTCACCCACACGCCACTTGCAGCTCCTTACTGGCGAACCGACAGAAGTTGATGTGATTGATATGTCATCCATTGGGATGGATGAAGACAATGCTCCAAGGCAACTTCAGGTAGTGCCGGGTCCACGTGTACGGCGACAGGTATGGTTACGAACCGCTTCAGGGCAACGTCTCGCTTATGCCACATCCTGGTGGGAAGCCAGCCATGTGGATGACTACTTGCAAAATCGATCGCTCCCCATCTGGGCAAGCCTCGCACGTCTACGAACAGAACTCTATCGCGATGTGCAGGGTATCTAC
>DATNQS010000251.1:0-3354 GCA_036703925.1 Candidatus Sericytochromatia bacterium | reverse complement strand
GAACCGCGAACTCAATATCGCACGCACATCAGCAGAAGAAGCGAGCCGACTCAAGTCAGATTTTCTTTCCTCCACCAGTCATGAGCTACGCACGCCCCTTGCCTCCACGCTGAACTATCTTGAGCTACTTAAGGAAGGCTTATATGACAACGATGAAGAACTGCATGAATATATCAATGTTGCCTACCATTCGGCAGAAAATCTAGTTGACATCATCAATGACATTCTTGATATTGCCAAGATCGAAGCAGGGAGAATGTATATCCATTGGGAAACTGTCAATCTGCGAGAGCTTTTGCAGCACCAAGAACGTCTTTTCAAACCAGAGAGCCGCCAAAAAGGGATTCCGCTGCTGATTGACTGTCAGGTCGAGTATGTTCAAGCCGATCTAGTCAAATTGAGACAAGTTTTGACAAATCTGCTGGCAAATGCGTTTAAGTTTACCAATGCAGGCGAGGTGCGTCTTTGTGTGAAACGATGCATTCAAACGATAAACCAGTCTCCGCAGTCAGTGATTGAGTTCGCAGTTACCGATACGGGCATTGGCATCGCTCGGGAAGACGCTGACTCGTTGTTTGAACCCTTTGTGCAGGCAGATGGCTCGATTAAACGGCGCTACGGCGGCACTGGGCTGGGTCTAACGATTTGCAAGCGATTGGTGGAGTTGCTGAACGGGCAGATTTGGCTCGACAGCCCTGGGAAAGGAAAGGGTACAACGATTACTTTTACGTTGCCCGATCGCCCGCTTTGACCCAGCTAAACTGTTTGCACAGCAATTTGTCGCTCGATGCGATGACAGGAGGGAAAAGCGATGTGTAGTTGGAACGTGCTTTTGGTTGATGATGATGTCCTGCTGGCAAAAGGAACTGCCAAGTTGCTTCAGCGCTTGGGGGGTCATCAAGTCACCATTAGCGATGAACCAGCCGATATCGTTCTGCGCTGTCGATCGCAGCCCATTGATATTGTGCTGATGGATGTCAATTTACCTGGAGCCGAGTGGGAAGGGCAAGCCGTCAGCGGTGCTGACTTGGCGCACGTCCTGAAAAACCATTCCCTCACTGCTCATGTACCCATTATTTTAGTCACTGCCTACGCCATGATGGATGAGCGTCAGGCATTGCTGGAGCGATCGCAAGCCGATGCACTCTGCGCCAAACCCATTACCAATTACAAGTCATTGCTGGAATTGATCGATCGCCTTTGCACTGGCAGCGATCAGATAAAAGATAAAAATTTTGAGTCTTGATTTGCTTCCTCTGCCTTCTGCCCTTTGCCTTTTACCTTTCCTCAGGCGTTTCAATCCATACCGTTACTGATGCAACAGCAACTAGCATTTCGTCGTTTTTATCATTGAGTGACGCGATCGCTCGCCCTTGCACCACCATGCCGCCTATTTCTACTTTGAGCGTCTTGCGTCCAAAAGGTAGCACTGCCAGCACTTCTGCTTCGCGTACCTGATCGGGATACGGCACTGCCACTTGCACTTCGACAATCATCTGGTCAGGATCGCTTAACCCAGCCACTTCCCAGATACCAGGGAGGGCATTGTGCGCGATCGCATTTCGTACCGCACGAGCCGCCGCTACAGTCGGTTCCTGACCGTGCTGATCAACTCCCATCCCCATCTCAATTACAAAACGTTTGCGCGACATAGAGTATTCGTAAATAACGCCCCCGCTCACCCGCTGCTAGTACCCTCTCGAACTCACCAATCAACTTAATGCGGTCGGTGTGCAACGGGATTGTTAGATCGCTGTACCTGGATCAAGGACAACCCCATGATGTCACAGCTAGAAGGCTAGCACTATCATTTTTGACTTTTTCCAAGGCTCTTGGAATAGCATAAAGAGCATCTGAAACATTCTTTGCTGCATCATCATCAAATCCTGCATAATCTAACACCAGCTTTGATCTCTCAAAATAAGCCTCCCAGTCAACGTTAAGAATACGTGAGACAGATGCCAGCGTTGTCTCAACTTCACTCGCATGGATTAACATATTGCCGAGATGACCTGGAAGCTGGGCAAACCTTTCACTACCAATTCCCATTAGCACAATAGCGGGTGGAGCTACACGAGACTGCATGACCATCTCAACAATACTCTCAGGAGATAAAGGGAACTCCTCTTGCAAGATTCGATAACCTATCTCATTGAAAGGTTCGTGATAGAGGCTGGAACTCAAGTCTCCTCCTACCAATACACCTTCTAGCACAGAGTAAGCATAATCCTCAGTTACAGGAATGGGTGGGTTCTTGGGTCGAGGTGCAAGGTTCGGCACTTCAGGAAGAGCAGGTACTCCTTGCATTGCTTGCTCGAACTCTGACTGCACGATTGAAAATTCAGATTCCTCAACCTTACAAAACCACCAGAAAACATCAACGCCCATATTTTCCCTTGAGTAGCAGAACTTTGAATTATGCTTCCCAATCTACTCTCAGCAATTAACTGTACCTTGAGAGCCAGGACAGACAGCTTTGAAGTACATCTTCACCCCAAAATTAAGCGCTCTAAAGCTTGCTTAACCATAAGCCAGTTCAGGCAAAAGGCGACAAGAGAGGAAAACAGAAGGCTCACGCCAATCTCACTGTTGTTCTCAACCTGGCACTTGTAGAAGCGAACCACTGAACCATGCTTTCAATTTATCCTTTATCCCTGTGGGGTTTGAGTTCGTTAGGGGTTTGAGCGATGAGTTGAAGGGTCGTTAGTAGTGCAGGAAGGTCTGACGGCTGACGTTGGTTCAAGTTAAGTTGCGCGGCGATCGCCTCCAGTGGTTCTCCTTGCTGTAGCCGATCGCTCAGAGTCGTAACTTCCTTCCAGGTCAGGTCGCTTTCCGCATAGGCTTTGGCGATCGCGATCGGCAGATCAGCACGCTCATTACCTTCTGCCTTTGTCATCATGTTGTGTCCGATCGCCAGTGCGCGATCAAAGCAGTGATACCAGCACCGGGGCTGAAACTGGAGGGCTGACTGAAACAATTCCTGGTGTTCTTTACTGTCAACCGCGTGATCGCTGGCGCTTGATACCAGCAGCAAAGGTGCAGCGGGCTGTACTTTTGCACGATCGAGTACATCCTGCCCCATCACCAGAAAGGTACGTAGCGCAGGCATCTGAAAGCCTTCATAGCCAAAACTGGCAGCTCCAGGCTGAGTCTTCCATTTAAAGTAAACATTCATGCGCTCCACAACCCAGTCTACAAAGGCATTTGTGCCCGCTAAATAAGGGGCAAACAGCAGGCTACGATCGACCTGCTGAGGATGCTCTAGCGCCAGCCATGCGGCGAGGGTAGCGCCCCCTGACAAGCCACCCAGAAGTACACGATCGTTCAGCGATTGAGCCTTTTCCAGCCAATTTT
>DATNQS010000250.1:0-6703 GCA_036703925.1 Candidatus Sericytochromatia bacterium | reverse complement strand
GCTAAACGATCGCCTCTCCATACGCTTGAAGTTCGGCTTTCGCAAGCCCTAGGTGCCTCCTTCTTGCCAGATAAATAACTGTTAGAGGGAGAATGCTGGCTGTCTGACCCACCTTTATACTTGGGAGTTAAAACCGCTGTTACAGAAGCAACCAAAAGAAATGAAACACTAAGTCAGTTGTACTAAAGTTAATGCTTAAGAAAAACTTAAAGCAGTAGGGATCAACAAAAACGGCTGCTAAATTGATGAGTATAGTACTGGAGTCGGCCTAGATAAAGACTCTAATGATGAATGACTGTGAATATTTGGCAGGCGCTAGATCCAACTCATAAGGATTCTGGCGCTTCGCCATTTTAAAGCGATGATTGCTTAGACTAAAAACTCTAACGCAATCGCAACTCGAAGCAATGCCCCAAACTCTGGTTGTTAAAATTGGTACATCGAGCCTGACTCAGCCAGCTACCGGGCTTTTGGCACTGGCAACGATCGCCACTCTTGTGGAAGTGTTAAGTGGTCTGAGACAGCGAGGCTACCGGATCGTCCTGGTGTCATCTGGTGCCGTAGGAGTCGGCTGCGCGAGGCTGGGGATGACCGAGCGTCCGCGTACGATTGCCCTGAAGCAAGCAGTAGCAGCCGTAGGACAGGGGCGGCTCATCCGTATCTACGACGATTTTTTTACCTCTTTACAGCAGCCGATCGCGCAGGTGCTACTGACTCGTAGCGATCTTGTGCAACGCAACAGCTATCTCAACGTCGAGCGAACCTTTCAGCAGTTGCTTCAGCTTGGCGTGATCCCCATCGTTAATGAAAACGATACGGTTGCTGTCGATGAACTGAAGTTTGGCGATAACGATACGCTCTCGGCGCTGGTTGCCAATCTAGTACGGGCAGACTGGCTCTTTTTACTCACGGATGTCGATCGCCTTTACTCAGCCGACCCACGCAGCGATCCTGACGCGCAGCCGATCAGCCGTATTAGCCGGATAGAGCAACTAAAGGAGCTACAGGTCAAAGTAGGCGCTCGCGGCTCTCAGTGGGGCACTGGCGGCATGACGACAAAAATTGCTGCTGCCCAAATCGCGGTTGGTGCTGGAGTGCGTACAGTGATTACTGATGGTCGTCACCCCAGAAACCTGGAAAAGATCTTGCAAGGTGAGGCAATTGGCACCCAGTTTGAACCCCAACCTCGTCCTGCCAGCGCTCGCAAACGTTGGATCGCTCACGGGTTAATTCCTACAGGCACGCTCTACCTAGACGATGGTGCTGTCAAGGCCATTCGTAACGCCGGACGATCGCTCCTTGCCACTGGGATCGTGCAAGTAGAGGGCGAGTTCCAAAGCCAGGAAGCCGTATTACTGCGCGATCGCTCTGGGCTGGAAATTGCTAGAGGTATCGTTAACTACCACAGCACCGAACTTCAGCAAATCAAAGGACAGCAATCGGACGCGATCGCTACTATCCTCGGCTACCCCGGTGCCGAAACTGTTGTGCATCGAGACAATCTAGTGCTGAGTTAATGGCTTAAGGGCAAAAGTGCAGTCAGCACTCGAATAAGCTCAAAACTTCTCCTTCTCCCTCACCCTTTCCCCTAACTCCTCCCGCGTTCGCTTACCATCGTGCGAACCGACGATCGCGCCACTGCTTTTCGGTGAGGCGGATAGTCAACGGGCTGAGGATTTGCAGCTATCAGAGACTCTAGATTAAACCGATACCCCACATTGCGAACAGTTTGAATCAAGTTGGGTTGACGGGGATCTGTTTCGATCTTTTTGCGGAGCGACAGGATATGAGTATCAACGGTGCGGGGATTATCGATCGCGTCGGGCCAAGCTCGTCGCAGTAATTCTAGTCGGGTAAGAGGCATTCCACCGACTTGAGCTAGCACATACAGCAAGCTAAACTCCTGAGGGGTCAGCTCGACCAGATCACCCTTAAACCGCACACGGCGATGCACCAGGTCAATCTTGAGGTCACCATAGTCTAGCGAGGCTGGCGGAGCAGGTGCTTTGCTGCGTCGGGTCAAGGCATCGACTCTGGCAAGAAATTCCTGCATCCCAAACGGTTTAGTCAGATAGTCGTCGGCTCCGGCTCGTAAACCCTCAACGATATCGGTTTCTGTACTCCGAGCAGACAGCATCAGAATGAGTGACTGGTGCTGTTGCTGAAGCCAGCGGCAAAACTCTATGCCATTGCCATCAGGCAACTCTGAGTCCAAAATGACCAGCGTGGGCTGACGATGCTGAAATGTATCCCTTGCCTGGTGGAGGTCAGCCGATTGGTGCACCCAATAGCCAGCCTGCTGCAAATGCCACCCCAGTAGCGATCGCAGATGCGGATTTGCCTCGACAATTTGAATACAAAAAGCTCCCACGGAGGCTGCATTCCTCAAAGATTGTGAATATAAACCTATCAGAGCCTTTGCTCCAGGTTTGTAATCGGCGCTACTCCTATCCATTCAACGTTCTAGAGAAGGTGGGTATGCTCTACTGAATTGCTGCCCAGGGCATCGGGCAAATTACAGGCAACCAAAAAAGTTTTATACGTTACAGTCTCAGGAAGGAGCAAGAACTTTATTCATTAAAGTTAAAATGAGTACAGATAGCAGTTTTGTTTAAGGCGAGTGGTTCGGGGGTCAATGGTTTTGCGTTAGCACCCATTTTTAGCCTCCTGGTGGATCACTGCCCTTTTGAGTCCGAGCTGTTAACTTAGTCACCTTAACGCGAATTATGTTGCAGGACACCCCTACCATCCGCTACTACCAGAAACTCAGCGATGCCTTAGTCGATCTCTGGAATCGGGGTTATCGCTTTGACGACCTACGCCTTTACGTGGATGGCTACTTAGCTTCGCTTAGACATTCCAGCAGCCTAGAGCCATATTTGATTCACCGTCTGGAAGAGGAGATTGTCCGTTATCTTTATGACCCATCTAACTTTGAAAAAACTCAGACGGAACTGGATTATCGTTAGAGCGTAAACGATCGCAGCCATTTTGAAATTCAACTTTGAGGTTCAAACGTCTTATTGTTGCGCTTCTATAGCAATGTGTGAGGAGTTTGCTAGCCTTTTCGCTTAAGCACTTGATACTTTATTTGCACTAGCCCTGAATCGTAGCATTGGCTGGCAAGGCATTGAAGCAGCGTTGTCAAGGCAGTTTCGCTAAATAAAGGTATACCGCTACCGAGCAAGATGGGATGGACAGAAAGAATTAGTTTGTCTAATAGCTCATGCTTTATGAACGGGAAGATCAGTGCAGCTCCACCAACTAGCCAGATATCTTTGCCATCGCTTTGGCGGAGTGCCTCTACAAAGGCTTTGATATCTGTACGGACTGTTTCAGCGTGAGGCGACGCATCAAAGCCAGGATCGCGCGAGAAAACATAGCTCTGCTTCTCCTGATACGGAAACTCGCCAAACGTTAACACTTGCTCGTAAGTTTTTCGCCCCATAAGCACGGTGTCAACGCTAGCCAGAAACTCTGTGTAGCCGTAATCCTGGTCTGTAAATAGCCAATCGACTTCGCTAGAGGGGCGGGCGATATAGCCATCCAGGCTTGCAGCAATGAAAAGAATGATCCGACGCATAGCACTGGTACTGCAATTTTCCAGAGTAGGTTATCACACTGCGGCTTGCAGATTCTTTGCTGCTACCTGGGTCAGGAACGATGGTAGGCACCTTAGCGATCGCGTTCAGCAGTGGACGCTCGCGCTCCTCATCAAACGGGATAAACCTTTGCTTTTTCACGCAATGATCAAGCAGTATTGGCAGAGCTAGCTTCGATCAAGACGGACTTTTGCAATAGGCAATCGGGCAACACTGCGTCAGCCACAAAAGGATCTGACCTTTGTTAGGCACTTTGCTACACTCAAATGCAGCGCCATTGCCTCCTATTTCCTACCCCCACTCCTTACTCCCTGCTTTTATGACCACCACTCGACGCATTGTAGACCTCTTCCGCCACGGGCAGCCTGCCGAAACCGTCACGATTAAGGGATGGGTGCGAACGAAGCGCGAGCAAAAAGAATTCAGCTTTGTGGAAGTCAACGATGGCTCTTCTATGGCAGGGCTTCAGGCTGTGGTCAATCAGGATGTTCCAGGCTATGCCGAGACAATCAAGCGGGTTAGTACGGGTGCATCGATCGAAATTGCTGGCACCTTAGTCGAATCGCCTGCAAAGGGGCAGCGGATTGAATTGAAGGCAGAGTCCATCGTCGTTTACGGGGAAGCTGATCCAGAAACCTATCCCTTGCAGAAAAAGCGGCATTCGTTTGAATTTTTGCGGGAGATTGGGCATTTGCGATCGCGTACCAACACCCTCAGCGCCGTGTTTCGCGTCCGCAATGCGGCTTCAACTGCGATTCACCAGTTCTTTCAAGAGCGTGGATTTTTGTGGGTGCATACGCCGATCATTAGCGCCAGTGATTGCGAAGGGGCGGGCGAAATGTTTACTGTGACGGGCTTTGACCTCAATAAAGTGCCTGTCACAGCCGATCAGAAAGTCGATTTTAGCAAAGACTTTTTCGGCAAACATACTTACCTCACCGTCAGCGGGCAGCTAGAAGCCGAAATTATGGCAATGGCGTTCAGCAACGTTTACACCTTTGGTCCCACGTTTCGCGCCGAGAACTCCAATACCTCACGTCACCTGGCAGAGTTCTGGATGGTTGAGCCAGAGATGGCGTTTTGTGACCTCGAAGGCGATATGGATCTGGCAGAAGCTTTTCTGAAGTACATCTTCAAATTTGTGCTAGAAAGCTGCCCAGAAGATATGGAGTTTTTCAACCAGCGCATTGATAAATCGGTACTAGAAACTGCCGACAATATTATTAACAATGAGTTTGCACGAGTGACGTATACAGAGGCGATCGCGCTACTCGAAAAGTCCAGCAAAACGTTTGAGTATCCCGTTGAATGGGGTTTGGATTTGCAATCGGAGCACGAGCGCTATCTAGCAGAAGAGCATTTCAAAAAACCGACGATCGTCACTGACTATCCCGCCAAAATCAAAGCCTTTTATATGCGGCTCAATGATGACGAAAACACTGTCCGGGCGATGGATATCCTTGCACCCAAAATTGGCGAAATCATTGGCGGTTCTCAACGTGAAGAACGTCTGGATGTCTTAGAACGCCGCATTCAGGCACAGGGGCTTGATCTAGCAGAATACTGGTGGTATCTGGATCTACGGCGCTATGGCACAGTGCCTCATGCAGGCTTTGGTCTGGGCTTTGAGCGTCTGGTTCAGTTCATGACGGGCATGGGCAACATCCGCGACGTGATTCCCTTCCCGCGTGCCCCACTGGATGTGGAGTTTTAAGATGTAAGCAAGCAACTTAAGATGTTGAGAGGAAACCGCATGACAACAGACATCGAAGCGAGTCGTAAGAACCTCTACGAGACAGACTTTTTGCAGTGGATTGAAACGACAGTTGCACAGTTGAAGGCGCAGGATTATGCCAACATTGACTGGGAAAATCTGATCGATGAAATCGAAACGATGGGACGAAGTGAACGCCGAAGTCTGAAAAGCAATCTTGTTGTTGTTCTCATGCATCTACTTAAATGGCAGTATCAACCAGAACGACGAAGTAGTAGTTGGAAGGGCAGTATTGTAGAACATCGTCGCCGCATTCGGAATGAACTGAAAGATTCTCCCAGCCTGAAGTCTTATTTGGAAGAAATCTTTGAAGAGTGCTATGCAGATGCCGTTGAACAAGCGATCGCCGAAACCGATTTCCCTACCGAAACCTTCCCACGATCGTGCCCTTACACTATTTCAGCCACGCTAGATTCTAGTTATTTGCCAGCTTAAAGGTATATGCACATACTTACTGAAGCCCAATATAAGATTGAAGCAGAAGCAATTTTTGAACAAGTCTTTGCTTTGAACAATGAGCACGAATTAATTCTGTTCGCAGAGTAAATTTCTGCATGTAAAGTTATCTACGTTGATGATCTTGAAATGGAGCCAGCCTTAGTTGATGCTCTAGTTGCAGCAGTCAAGCAATTAGATGATCCTGGTTGTTATATAAATCTACTCGACAGGCTAATAAAGCAGCCTAATTATTGTTATAGCCCCCGCCAAGATGATTGAGACGTAGACTAAGAGAGTCGTTCCTCCCAGAACTGAATCATAGGGAAAGCTTACAGTCATGACTTCCGCCAGAAGGTGATGCAAGCGATTGAACTCAATGGCTATAAGAAAAGCGAAGTGAGTGAGATGTTCAATATCAGTCGCAACACCATCAATTTATGGTGTCAGCGAAAGTCAGCAACAGGAGACGTTTAGGCAAAGCCCAGACGGCAGGGGAGTCTGCAGCAAAAAATCACGGACTGGGAGAAGTTTCGGGCCTTTGCCAAGGTGCATGAGGATAAAACGCAAGTCGAGATGGCAGCGTTGTGGGAGGGGGAAATCAGTGACCGGACGATTTCCCGCGCCTTGGCGAAGATTGGGTTTACGCGAAAAAAAAGACCTACGGGTATCGAGAGCGAGATGCTACTAAACGAGGTGCCTTCCTAGCGCAGTTGGCAGACCCGAAAGCAGCGCACTTGGTGTATGTTGATGAGTCGGGCCTGGATGAACGAGACGACTATGGCTACGGTTGGTCTCCGGTAGGAGAGCGCTTGCACGGACTCAAATCAGGTCGTCGTCAGGGGCGAGTCAACATGATTGCGGGCTACCGAGCACATCAACTGATTGCGCC
>DATNQS010000249.1:0-2650 GCA_036703925.1 Candidatus Sericytochromatia bacterium | reverse complement strand
GTTTAGCTTAAGTGTCATTGCTTTGTATGATGCAGTTATCTCAGCAGACAGCTTGTATCAAACAGGCGATCGCTGCCGCGTCAAGTTTCCGTAGTGGCTCCATTGGGTTAGTTGTGTTGACATGATTAAAGACCTCGATCTGATCAAACGTCTCGGTCCAAGTGCCATGGATCAGATCATGCTGTATCTGGCGTTCAGTGCTATGCGAACGAGCGGGCATCGGCATGGTGCTTTTTTAGATGCAGCAGCAACTGCGGCAAAATGTGCCATCTACATGACCTATCTGGAGCAAGATCAAAACCTCCGCATGACGGGGCACTTGCATCACATTGAGCCAAAGCGCGTTAAAGCGATCGTCGAAGAAGTGCGACAAGCGCTGACCGAAGGCAAACTGCTGAAAATGTTGGGGTCTCAAGAACCACGCTACCTGATTCAGTTTCCCTACGTCTGGTTAGAGCAGTATCCCTGGCAAACGGGGCGATCGCGCATTGCTGGCACCAGCCTCACATCCGAAGAAAAGCGCCAAATTGAGCAAAAGCTACCGTCTGGCAGTTTGCCTGATGCTCAGTTAATTAATTCATACCAGTTCTTAGACCTTATTGAGTTTCTCCACGGTCGCTCTCAAGAATATGTGTCGGCAGACCAGCAAATGCCCCTTAGCGAAGCACTGGCAGAGCATATCAAGCGGCGGCTGCTCTACTCTGGCACCGTAACGCGGCTCGACTCTCCCTGGGGGATGCCTTTTTATGCGTTGACGCGGGCATCCTACTCCCCTGCCGATGAAGAAGAGCGGACATTTATGATGGTGGAGGATACTGCCCGGTACTTCCGCCTGATGAATGCATGGGCAAAGCGACAAGCTAAGACGATGCGAGTGCTTGAAGAATTGGATATACCGACCGATCGCACCGAAGAAGCGCTAGATGAGCTAGATAAAGTTATCCGGCAGTGGGCAGACAAGTATCATCAGGTCGGCGGCGAACCGTTTGTGGTGCAAATGGCGCTCGGTCTGAGAGAAGAGGAAGAATTAGGGGGTAGGGAGTAGGGATCGGGGAGCAGGTGCGGTAAGGGAAGCAGAGGGAGCAAGTTTCTTTAGCCCTCAGCCCTCAGCCGTCATCCTTCTTAACTGCACGCCAACGCCTGCTTGGTCCTGCGGCAGCACTCGTCCATTTTGGAAGCTGGCACCAATAAAGGGATCGTCAAGCAGATTCAAGTGGCTGTCCAGATCTAGATGGTCGGCGAGGGGCGAAAGCTGGGCGATCGCCGTATTCAGTAACGCGCTGTCGGAGTAGCAGCCAAACATAATCTTTAACCCACAGGCGCGGGCAGTATGGATCATACGCTCGGCTTCCGTGATGCCACCCGCTTTCATGAGTTTGATGTTGATGCCATGCACGCGATCGGCTAACGGTGGAATGTCATAGCTACTAAAACAGCTTTCATCCACAAAGATTGGTAAGGGCGATTCGCGGTAAAGCGTGGGCAAATCACCTTCTTGTCCCTTTGGTAGGGGCTGCTCAATGTAGGTAATGCCGCGATCGGCTAACCAGCAGGACATTTGCAACGCTTGCTCTAGCTTCCAGCCGCCATTTGCATCGACGCTCATTTGGGTAATGTGGGGCGCAGCGTTTTGGACGGCTAACACCATTGCCTGGTCTGCCTCCAACCCGTTAGGACTGCCGAGTTTGAGTTTCAGCGCCTGAAGGGTAGGCACCTGCCCCAGCCAATCTTTGACGCGCTGTTGGGCAAGATCGGGAGGATTGATGCCAATCGTGATCGAGGTCGGCACGATGCGATCGCGCTCCAAGCCCCACAGTTGCCACAGCGGCAGATTTGCTTGCTTACCCGCCCAATCATGCAAGGCTATATCTAGAGCTGCCCGCGCTCCAGAGGGTAGACGGGCTTCAAGCATGAGCCGTTCAATGCGCTGCCGTTCCAGTGGACTGAGGGCTTTCAGCAGTGGCGCAATTTTTTGCAACGATCGCGCGATCATCTCAGTGGTTTGTGGCTGCTCACCGATCGAAAAGGGCGATGCTTCTCCCCACCCTTCGATGCCATCATGCTCGATCACGACCCAAACATTTGTTGTCTGTGCTGTCGTGCCACGGCTGATAGTGAGGGCAAAGCGTTTATGGACAGTAAAGAGCTGAACGCGGAGTTGCATGGGAATTAGGGCTTTGTGGAACTTTAAGGATTTAATTCAATTCAATTTAAAGAGTATTTAAAGAGTGAATCGTTCTTGGAACGCTAGCAAGGTGCTTATGCTAACCAATTTCACACGATCGCTGGCTGCACGATCGCGGCGGTTGTCTCGTCAATGGTTGACTGTACTCTTAGCCAGTGTGCTGGCGCTTTTGTTTTATGGGGTTGTCGCGCCTGTGCTGTCACGCGCAGAGTCATCGCAGGCAAAAGTATTCGAGCAAATTTGGCAGACAGTCAACGACAATTTTTACGATCCAAAGTTTAATGGCGTTGACTGGCAGGCAATGCGGCAGAAGTATGCACCCCAAGCAACACAGGCACGATCGCCCGAAGCGCTGGCAGTGGTGGTGAACCAGATGCTTGAGGAGCTAAACGTCTCTCATACGCGCTATTACACGTCAGCAGAGCCAGAGTATTACCAGCTTGCGGGCATTTTTTGGCAGCGAGG
>DATNQS010000248.1:0-5636 GCA_036703925.1 Candidatus Sericytochromatia bacterium | reverse complement strand
GACGGGAATTTAGGAAGCCCCATCATGCTTGTCTGCCCTCAATGCCAGTTTGAAAATCCCAACACCAACAAGTTTTGTCAGGAGTGCGGCACGTCACTCACTCAAAATACTTGCCCTGAATGCGACAGCCTGGTTCCTTTTAACAGCGTAGAGTGCCAAGAGTGTGGCGCGATCGCGGGCGTAATCTGGTGGGCACTGGTAGTTGATGACCATCAGCTTTCTGAGGTCTCCCCGTCAGCCAACACGGCTGCAACCATAGAGGAGCCAGTAGAGTCAGCTAGTGGCGCTCGTACAGCGATCTACCTCGATCGCCATCAGCGCTATCAACTGTTGGAGGTTTTACACTCGCCAGAGCTAGAAAAAGCCAACCAGCCAGCCGCGATCGAAAAGCATGTGCGGGTTTTGGACTGTCAGCCACTTCAAATGTCGCTTTTGGAAGCGCTCGCAAAGCAAGCATCAGAGGCATCAACAGGGCTATCTAGTAGCAACCTGCCGTTGGCTACGGCAGAGGGGGGTGAAGCAGCGCCGTCTGAAGCCAAGCGAGGGCAGTCGGTGCAGTCAATGGCAGTACCGTCGATCGCCCAGCCCTATCTAACTTTGGGCAGCAAATTTCATCAAGCGTTGCCCGTCATTCATGACGCATGGCAGCAAGAAGGGCAGCAAATCCTTGTGTTGGAGGATCGATCGTCACTCCCGCGGCTGATTGACTTATGGCTAGATCCTGATCTCGCGCTACCGGCTCTCCAACTGTTGCATTGGCTCTATGAAATGACAGAGTTGTGGAGCGCACTGGAAACATGGCACGCCTGCCGGAGTTTATTAGAAATCGACAATCTGCGGGTCGATGAAGACCAAGCGGTTTGCTTGCAACGTCTGTATGCTGACCCACTAGAGGCTCCGCTGACTTTGCAAGATCTAGGGCAACTGTGGCAAACTTTGTTCGCTCAGTCGCAGCGCACTCAAATTGGTGCCATTTATGTGCTGCTAGCTGATATAGAGGCTGGCAAACTGGTGACGACCGCCGCCTTGCGCTCACGCATTGAGGAAGTCGCCCAGGAACTTGAGGCAAACCAACCCGAAATCGAGATGATGTCTGATTCTGAAAGCTTTGAGTTAATTGATACGCCTGCTGATAATCCAGCGATCGCAGCTGATTTGTCCTCTGCCTCTCCTCCTGCCGACTTGAGTGTATCTACAGCCTCAACCCGTTTAGAAATCCCACTGACCGAGCCGCCAGCGACTGATGACGATCGTGATAGCGATGACTTGCCCACAGTTGTCTTGCCGATGCAGCTATTTAACCTGGAGGATGCCGGACGCACTGATATTGGGCGGCAACGGGATCATAACGAGGACTACTTTGGCATCGAAACTCAGGCAACCAAGCTAGAAAGCCCTTCTGGTAAAACGGTTCATGCCCGCAACCTCTACATTCTGTGCGATGGCATGGGCGGACACGCAGGCGGAGAAGTTGCTAGCGCCCTCGCTGTCGATACGTTGCGGCGCTACTTCAAAGAGAAGTGGCAGAGTGCGCCCTTCTCGGTCGATGGTGCCAATACTCTGCCTGGGCCAGATGTGCTGATTGAAGCTGTGCAGCTTGCCAACAAAGCAATCTACGATGTAAACCAGCAAAATGCCCGTTCTGGCAGTGGGCGCATGGGCACCACGCTGGTTGTGGTACTCATTCAAGATACAGAAGCGGCGGTAGCTCATGTGGGTGATAGCCGTCTCTATCGCTATACCCGAAAGCGGGGGCTAGAGCAAATCACGATCGACCATGAAGTGGGTCAACGGGAAATTCAGCGGGGTGTTGATCCCGACATTGCCTATGCTCGCCCCGATGCCTATCAGTTGACCCAGGCTTTAGGCCCTCGCGACGAACACTTTATTAAGCCCGATATTCAGTATGTCGAGCTAAACGAAGATACGCTGCTGCTGCTGTGTTCCGATGGACTTACCGATAACGACTTGCTAGAAACCCACTGGCGTACGCATGTCGAGCCCTTGCTTAGTTCGCAAGCCAACCTGGAGCAGGGTGTATGTCAATTAATTGAGCTTGCCAATCAATTAAATGGGCATGACAATATTACGACGATCGCCATCCGTGCTAAAGTGCGCCCTAATCTTGATCACCTGCGGTAAGCCTTTTGAGTCCTAAGTTTTGAGTTGTTTCTCGTCACTTATAATTCATCACCGCAACTCAAACGCCAATGGTCATCCTGACCCTCCTCCATCCGCAAAACAAAACCCCCTTAAAGCAGTGGTGCTTCAAAAGTGAAACGCTGATCCGGATTGGTCGCGCTCCTGACAATCACGTCATACTGGATGATCTACTGGTTTCCCGCCATCATCTAGACCTACGGCAGGTTGACGATAGCCGACAAAGAAATACTGCCACACCAATAGGACAGCGCTGCTGGCATTTAGTGAACCATAGCGCTAACGGCACGTTTGTCAATGGTGCTGTGATGTCTCAAGGGTTAATTGCTGCGACTGCGTTGCTGCAACTGGCGCAGGGTGGACCATTGCTGAAACTACAAATTCTGGCAGCAGGTGCCGTATCAGCTCATCAGCCAGAGATCGCTAAAACGCTCCAACTGCCAATGTTGCCAAGCGTATCGCCATCCGCCAAGCCGTCGCCGCAGCGTCCCTGCACCCATGACGATAATCCGAGCGATACACTGTTCTGCATTCACTGTGGGCTGCCAGTCAAAGTCGAGAAAACGATCCGCCAGTATCAGGTGTTGCGCGTGTTGGGTAGAGGCGGTATGGGTACAACCTATTTGGTGTGGCACCCAAGCCCTGCGGTGCTACCGTCTGGGAGACCACAAGAAGCGCTACGAGTGCTTAAGGAAATGAATGCTGACATGGCTCGCATTCCCAAAGCACGAGAGTTGTTTGAGCGCGAGGCAAGCACCCTTCAAACACTGGATCATCCAGGTATTCCCAAATTTTACGATTTTTTTGTTGAAGCAGGCAAAAAGTACCTGGTGATGGCGTTGCTACATGGTCAAGATCTGGAACATCGCATTCGCAAGCAGGGCGCTGTTTCAGCACAGCAGGCGATCGATTGGATGATGCAAACCTGTGACGTACTGGACTATCTCCACAACCATCGCACGCCCATCATTCACCGTGATATTAAACCCGGTAATCTGCTGGTGCAAACAACGAGCAACCGCATCGCTGTGCTGGACTTTGGAGCCGTTAAAGCAGTCGGGATGCCTTCTAGCACAACACGCATTGGTGCTGAAGGCTACGCTGCCCCCGAACAAGCTCAGGGTCGCCCAGTTACGCAGTCAGACCTGTACGCGATCGGACCAAGCCTGATCTTTCTCATCACAGGTGAAAACCCCAGCCGTCTTTACAAAAGATCTAGCCAGGGCTACCGCTTTATGCTGGACGGCTACCCGGCTATTACGCCGCCTCTACGTCATGTGATCGAGCGCGTCACCGCACTACGTGCCAGCGATCGCTACAGCACTGCAAAAGAGTTAGCGCAGGCATTGTCGCGCTGCCTTTAAAGAGGTTAAAGGCTAAAGGCTAAGTTTTTTAGCATGGTGAATGAGCGCAGAAGTAATCAATCGGTGACGAATCAAATAGTCTCTCGCGTCACCCTTTCACCCTTCTACCCTTCGCCTTCAGCCACTAATCTTCTTCTTCCCAGCTTTCCACCGCTAGCAAGTCGCTAACAGGGTCTTGCATGGTGAACTCAAACGAAAGCAGCTCTTGCTTCCAATAAGACCAATCATCGCCATAGAGCAAGGCAATTTTCCAAATGCTATCTGTTGGTTTCAGCAGCTTGCCTTCGACGAGCGATCGCACCTGACGCTGCAATTTAACCATTGGGTGAGCAACCTGCTGGTTCATAACGTTCTGAGTCATGTCCTTGAATTGTATAAAGCTTGAATTGTGTAAATACTGCGCTTGGTGCTTCCCAAAGTGGCTTTCGGCAACGTGTAGATGAATGCTAGCAGGGGGAAGCAGCCTTTCCAGCCATTGATACTAGCATACTCCAATACGCTGATCAGCGTTTCCTAAAATAGTTGCTGAAAGAGGTCGTATTACCGAACCTCAACCGTCCCTACAGCATCGCTGTAACTGCTTTTCCTTCACATAAGTAGGAGGGCTAAATTAAGCACTACTTGGAGACTGGGTTTCGACTGCGCTCAATCCGCCACCACACAGGACTGAGAGCATTGAGCGAAGTCGAAATGCGTCTTATAAATAATTACGCTCAGCTACTTATGGTTCAGCAATGAGTTTGGCATCAGCGGCGAAGCATCAGACTTCAGACTGGCTCAACCGCTTTTTCATCTTGATATGGGGAATGCCCGCTTCGATAAAGATGCTACCGTCTGGCTCGAAGCCGAGCTGTTGGTAAAAGCCCTGTACGGCTATCTGCGCGTGGATATGGGCCTCTGCCATCTTTGCCTGAGTAAGCAATGCTAGCGCTTCGACCATGATGCTTTTGCCAATGCCTAACCCTCGTGCTGCTTTCAACACAGCAACCCGTTCAATTTTGGCAGTTTTAGCATTAAGCGTACGAATTCTTGCTGTGCCGATCGGCTCACCATCCAACGATGCCAACAGGTGCGCGGCAGCTTCGTCCTTACCGTCAAATTCTAGATCAGCCGCAACTCCCTGCTCGATCTGAAAAACAAGCGATCGAATCTGCTGGATTGCAGGGAAGTCGATCGAGAAGTTTGCAACTTTGATCACCAAATTGTTCATAATGACTGCTACCAGCGATCGCCGTTGCCCCTTAACGTGAGCAGGCGTGGAAAAGTATTGAAAACGTATAGCAGCGAGTATAGCGGGTAGGAATAGTGCCGTCTCACAGCAGCAGCTAAACGATCATTATCAATCACTGGGAATACTGGCAGCAGCCTTCTATCGCTTTAGAGGCTCATAGGGTCTAGTAGTTGCAGCCTACACTTCCATCAGGGAATGGCATCACACGAGGAGAGAACATTGGTAGAAGAACGTGCCTTTTGGTTTGCCTGGTCACAGATGAATGGCGTTGGGCCAATTCTGCTCAGGCGATTGCAGAAGCACTTTGGTTCGTTAACAACGGCATGGGAAGCAGACGCGACTGCACTGATCGACGTAGAAGGGGTTGGCTCTCAAACCGCAGAGACGATCGTGGCAGACCGCAAGGAACTCGAGCCGGTTGCGCTGCTTAACCAGCATGAACGCGAGAACCCCAACTTTTGGACACCCGCTGATGCTGACTATCCCCGCCTGTTACTAGAAGCGCCTGACCCGCCTGCGCTACTGTACTATCGCGGCAAGGTAGAACTGCTAGAGAACCAGGGCACAACGCCGATGGTGGCGATCGTTGGCACTCGCGATCCATCTGATTACGGTAGACGCTGGACTCGTCGCCTCACCACAACACTGGCACAAAGCGGCTTCACTGTCGTTTCTGGTCTGGCAGAAGGCATTGATACAGAAGTACATCGAAGCTGTATTAGTCTGCATGGACGTACTCTAGCCGTGCTGGGTACTGGGGTTGATGTCGTCTACCCCTGGTCAAACCGTGACTTGCACCAGGAGGTGATGCAGCACGGGTTGCTGTTGAGCGAATATCCAGCAGGGACCCAGCCCGATCGCACTCACTTTCCGCGCCGCAA
>DATNQS010000247.1:0-1735 GCA_036703925.1 Candidatus Sericytochromatia bacterium | reverse complement strand
ACAAAGCACGATCGACAACGATCTCCTTCAGCAGGATTAGGGCTTACACAAAGATCCCCGACTTCTACGATGGAGTAGGGTTGATGGCTAAGTTTTAACCAGAAGTCGGGGATCTAAACACTTTATGCGTAAGTAAAGGATAAACAGGCTCAAAGCCAGCTAGAGCCGTTCTCAGCCGAATGTATCTGGTGTCTTAAATCAGGCTGTCAAATGTGCTTTCTTCAAGAGAGAACTACTAGGCTGTGCTGGCTTCCCTGATCACTCTGTCGCTCGTAAAGACGCACAGCGCTGTAAAAACGATGCTGCTTTCTGCTCTGCATCGGGATTCTGCGTATGGGCTGGGGTGGGACGAATAATGCCATTGAACAGGTCATCCAACCCATAGGGTATAAAAAACTCCCACTGGGCATGACGATCGCAGCGAACGCCCACTGCGGTAGCGGTATGAAGCCAGTCAGCTATGCCATCTTCGGTGCTGCTATAAGGTCTACGACCCGCACGCCACCGTGCAAAGCTGGCTTGGTTTTTCACATCAAACACGTAGTCAGGAAATTGAGCCGCAAGGGTTGCTTTGACTGACAGTTCTTGATCACGATTGCCCTGAGCATCGAAAAATGCAAGGTCAAAATCTTTGATGGTCAAGGCACAGTCATCAAATAACGATCGCCAGACTGTGTTGCGAATGGCTCCGCCTGCCAACCAACAGTTCGCAAGGGGCTGTTGAGCGATCGCGGGCAGCACTGCGCCGACCGGAGAATCCATCAAAATCTGCTGAAGGCGATCGCGGGTAGCCATTGGCTTCAGTTGCAGTTAGTGTTTTTTAAATTTTGTTTACTTAGAGCCGTTGCCTTGGCAGACGGGGGGCGATCAAGCTACAGCAAAGGCTTTGCAAGTATGTTGTCAGTGCTTTGAGTCAAACCCAACTGAGCCGACTGCTTAATTTGCATCGCGACCATGCAAAAACGTCATAGATCGAAATATTTTGTAAGCAAAGATACTAATTTCTGTGAACAGCCCGCTTACCTTAACTTCAGCAACGTCTTGCACACGCTTTGTTGTTGCTGAACAGTCTTCAGCCGCATTAGCTGATTCTATATCAGAACATCGCTTGAAGTGCAGTCCGAAACGAGGGCAATATGACCAGCACGGTTCCAGCAGTAGCAAATCTGAATAAGTTTGAGAAACTCAAAGCTGAAAAAGACGGTTTGGCAGTTAAAGCTGAACTAGAGCATTTTGCTCAAATTGGGTGGGAAGCGATGGATGAAACCGATCGCGACCACCGCTTGAAGTGGCTGGGTCTCTTCTTCCGTCCCGTCACTCCTGGTAAATTCATGATGCGGATGCGCCTGCCCAATGGCATTATGACGAGCAGTCAGATGCGCGTCTTGGCAGAAGTCGTGCAGCGCTATGGGGATGATGGCAATGCTGATATCACCACTCGGCAAAACCTTCAGCTACGCGGCATTCGGATTGAAGATGTACCAGATATTTTCCGTCGCTTTGAGCCGGTTGGGCTGACCAGCGTCCAATCAGGCATGGACAACGTGCGGAATATCACGGGTTCTCCGGTGGCAGGGATTGATGCCGATGAATTATTCGACACCCGTGAGCTAGTTCAACAGGTTCAAGATCTAATTACCAACAAGGGCGAAGGTAATCCAGCATTTACAAATTTGCCGCGTAAGTTCAATATTGCGATCGCCGGTTGCCGCGATAACTCGGTTCATGCCGAAAT